>DASWQB010000164.1:0-1795 GCA_036398335.1 Afipia sp.
TCAACGCGCCTGACTACTTCGATACAAGGATTGGTGCCGCGATCTTAGCGGAAGTCGGCGGCGTGGCGCTAGATTTCGCTCTGCTGTTCAGCCTCCGAGGTGAGTAATCTGCTGGCTGAAGGTCTGGTAGGTGAGGATTGCCGTCAGAAGAAAACTGGCCACACCGGTTCTAATTACCGTCGCCGTGGGCGCGCCGCGATTGTCAAACAAGGCAAGTCCGGCAGTGACCAAAGTGGTGAGACCCGTTGCGAGGCCAGTGAGCGCCGCGTTGCCCGTCTCGGAAATTCCTTGTGCAGCGAAATAGGCGAGCGCGAGGCCAAGGAGTGCGCAGCCTAGATTAGAAAGCGCTCGGGCACCGATTTGAACCGCGCCGGTGTTACCGGAGGCGTTGGGTTGTGAGTCACGCTGCCATATCGATGTTGTCCGCGGCAGCATAATATTGATCTTCGGCTTCGGCAGGCGGGATGTTGCCGATGGGCTCCAGCAGCCTGCGATGGTTGAACCAGTCGACCCACTCAAGCGTGGCGTACTCAACGGCTTCGAAGCTGCGCCATGGTCCTCGCCTGTGGATCACCTCGGCCTTGTAGAGGCCGTTGATCGTCTCCGCTAAAGCGTTGTCGTAGCTGTCGCCGACGCTGCCGACCGAGGGCTCGATCCCGGCCTCGGCGAGGCGCTCGGTGTACTTGATCGACACGTATTGCGAGCCTCGATCGCTATGATGAATGAGGCCGCCCCGATGGGTCGGCCGGCGATTGTGAAGCGCCTGTTCCAGGGCATCGAGGACGAAGCTGGCATGGGCCGTTCTGCTGGCCCGCCAGCCGACGATCCGCCTGGCGTAGGTATCGATGACGAAGGCGACGTATACGAACCCGCCCCACGTCGCGACGTAGGTAAAGTCCGACACCCACAGCATGTTCGGCGCAGGCGCGTAAAACCGGCGGTTGACGTGATCGAGCGGGCACGGTGCGGCTTTGTCGCTGACCGTTGTGCGCACCGGCTTGCCCCGGATCACCCCTGCCAGGCCCATCTCGCGCATCAGCCGAGCGACCGTACAACGGGCAACGGGCACGCCCTCCCGCATCATCTGCCGCCAGACCTTGCGCACGCCGTAGACCGCGAAGTTCTCGGCGAACACGCGTGCGATCTCGGGCTTGAGGTCTGCATCTCGCCGCGCGCGCGCCGACAGGCGTGTCGGATCCTGTCGCTGCGCGACGCGCTCGTGGTAGGTGGATGGGGCGATCGGCAGGACGCGGCAGATCGGCTCGACCCCATAGGCATCGCGGTGATCGTCAATGAAGGCGATCATCGCCGGAACGGGCGGTCGAGCTCCGCCTGCGCAAAATATGCCGACGCCTTGCGCAGGATCTCGTTGGCCTGGCGCAGCTCGCGAACCTCACGCTCCAGCGCCTTCACCTTGTCGGCAACCTCGGTCGGGACACCCGCGCGCTTACCGCTGTCGACCTCGGCCTTCTTCACCCACTCATGCAGCGTCTGCGGAACGCAGCCGATCTTCTCCGCGATCGACACCACCGCCGCCCAGCGGGAAGGGTAATCGCGCTCGTGATCGGCCACCATCCGCACCGCTCGCTCGCGCACCTCAGGCGCAAATTTGTTCGTCATCTTGCTCATACAGGCTCCACCTTCTCAGGAGTTGGAGCCTCCGGCAAACCCGGCGCGGTTCAGTGTCGGTGGTTAGCGGACATCCGCTGAACCATTGAGGACAGCCCTACCGGTTGGCGCTTGCATCTGCGCTTAATCTCCTCGCGAAACCCGCCAAGAGATGGATAGTCTGTTT
>DASWQB010000165.1:0-2065 GCA_036398335.1 Afipia sp.
AGTTTGGCCCGCCGCGATCCTGCACATGGGCATAGGCCGGAACGAAGGCCGCGTTGAACGCGCCTTCGGCGAAAATCGCGCGGAAATGATTGGGCAGCCGCAGCGCGACGAAAAACGCATCCGCCACAGGCCCGGCGCCGAGGATCGCCGCCAACATGATGTCGCGCGCGAAGCCCGTCAGGCGCGACAACAGCGTGTAACCGCCAACGGTGAAAATACGTCCGAGCATGCGCTCGCTTCTACAACATGCCGAGGACAGAGCGAAGTGCGGTCATGCAACCAACCTTGTCATGGCCGGATTTATTCCGGCCATCCACGTCTTTTTAAGTCGCCAAGACGTGGATGCCCCGGGCATAGGCGAACAAAGCGCCGTCCTTCAGACGGCCATGCCCGGCATGACGATTTTTCACTTTGCTCTCGGAGAGATCAGGCGACCGCGTCACGCACAGCCTTGATGACGCGATCCTGCGCGGCAACATCGAGATAGGCGTGCATCGGCAGCGCGATGACATCCTGCGACAGATGCTCGCAAACCGGCAATCCGCCATCCGCCACGGGGAAATGCTTGTAGGCGGTCTGCTGATGCATGGATTTGGGGTAATAGATCGCAGTCGGAACGCCCTGCGCCTTCAGCGCGTCGGCGAAGGCCGTTCGGTCGAGACCCTTCGGCAGCCGGATGACATATTGCGCCCACACCGAGACATTGCCATCGGTGACATGCGGGACCTTCACGACATTCTTGAGACCATCGGCATAGCGCTGCGCGACCTTGTTGCGCGCATCGATCTCGTCCTGGAAGATTTTGAGCTTCTCGATCAGGATCGCGGCCTGCATGGTGTCGAGCCGCGCGGTGAGACCGAGCCGCACGTTGTCGTAGCGGTCGCTGCCCGCGCCGTGGACGCGCACGCTGCGCAGCGCATCCGCCAGTTCGGCGTCGTCGGTGAAGATCGCGCCGCCATCGCCGAAGCAGCCCAGCGGCTTGGCCGGGAAGAAGCTAGTCGCGGTGGCAAGCGCGAGCGTGCCAAGGCGCTTGCCTTTATAGGATGCACCGAAACCCTGCGCAGCATCATCCAGCACGAAAATGCCTTCGGCTTTCGCCACTGCCGCGATCGCATCGTGATCCGCCGGCTGGCCGAACAGGTCGACCGGGATCACAGCCTTCACCTTGAGGCCGAGCTTTTTCGCTGTGGCTATGCCGCGCTTGAGCGATTCCACGTCCATGTTGAAAGTCGTCTCATGGACATCGACAAACACCGGCGTCGCACCCGTCAGCGCCACGACCTCGCCGGTCGCGCAGAAGGTGAAGGACGGACACAACACCGCGTCGCCGGGACCGATGTTTTTCGCCATCAGCACCATCAGCAGTGCATCTGTCCCGCTGGCGCAAGCCACGACATGCTTCGCGCCGCTGAATGCCGCCAGATCAGCCTCCAGCTTGGTGACTTCGGGACCGTTGATGAACTGGCAATGGGTCAGCACACGGCCGACGGCCTCATCGATCAGATGTCCCAATCGGCGGCGCTGCGCGCCGATATCGATGAAGGCCACGGGTTCGGGACGCAGGTGCTGATTCATGAAATTTGCCAGTTCGTTTCTTGTTGAAATTGAATGCGCGGATCAGCTCGCGACCGCGCGGGGGGCCTTGCGCTGAGGCCGGGCGATCGAGCCTGCGGGCACATCGAGGCATTTGATCGCGATCTCGAGGCTGGCGACACCCTCCTCGCCGGTCACGGCCGGCGGCGAGCCATTGGTGACAGCCTTGATGAACGCCATCAATTCGGCGCGCAGCGGCTCATCGTGAGCCACCAACAGATGCCGCATCGAATAGCTGCCATCACGCTGGAAGCCGAAACATTCGGTCACCTGACGGGTGAGCAGATCGCCCTGAATGTACTTGTCGCGCGTCGCCACCGTGACGCTGCGCGCCTTGAACGGCGTCAGCCAGTTGGTGTTGATATGCGCCAGCACGCCTGATGCCGTACGGAATTGCAAAAGCGCGATGTCCTCGCGCTCGGCCACCGCGCTCGCCAGTTGCGGCTGCACGTCGATAATATCGGAATCGGTG
>DASWQB010000166.1:0-25697 GCA_036398335.1 Afipia sp.
AGACGACAGCAACAGCGCAAGCTGCTCAGGCGTCGTCAGCATGATATCCGGCGGATAGCGGCGCTGGCGCTGGCGCCGCGAGGCAGGTGTATCACCCGTCCGGGTCTCGACCTTGATCGGCAAATTCATGTCCGCGATCGGCCGATCGAGATTGCGCGCGATATCGACCGCGAGCGCTTTCAGCGGCGAGATATAAAGCGTGTGAAGACCGCGCCCCTGCGTCACGTCGCGGCCCGTCGAGACCAGCGTCTTGCGCGCCGGTGCTTTATCTGCATGCGGAAAGCCAAGTTCCACCAGCGTCGGCAGAAAGCCGGCCAGCGTCTTGCCCGCGCCAGTCGGCGCGATCAGAAGCGCGGAGCGGCCCTCGCGCGCCTTTTGCAGCAGATCGAGCTGATGCGCACGCGGCGCCCAGCCGCGCGCCGCGAACCAGCGTTCGAACGCTTCGGGCAAAGGAGCAAAGATCGAAACCTGCGGTTTGGCTGAAGTCACTCGCCTAAGGTAATGTGCCGATGGCCCAAGATCGAGAGCCCCCGGACGCCATTGTCACGCCTTGCGCGCAACAACTACCAACCCCGGCACCGGCTCGTGGTTCTCGCTGCGCGTCGAAGCCGGATCGAGACTGCACAAGATCAAACCCGCTCCAGCCAACGCCGACCGGACATGCTCCGCGCCGTGCGCGTAACGCAATCCCGCGCCCAGAATGACGCCGTCGCCCTTGTGCGTTTCCGTTGTGAAGGCGAACAGGCCGCCGGACCGCAGAACACGCGCCGCGCCCTCGGCCAGCGGCGCAAGGTCCGGCAAATAGATCACCGCGTCGGCGGCGATGACCAGATCGGCGCTGGCCTCTTCCTCATTGGCCAGCCCCTGCACCATGTCCGCCACCTCAAGCCGCGCGTAAAGGCCGCTCTTGCGCGCCTGCTCGATCATCCCCGGCGACAGGTCCACACCGATGAATTCATCGACGTTTGGCAAAAATTCCCGCGCGGCGAGGCCCGTGCCACACCCCAGATCAATGGCATGCTTGAAAAACGCCGGCCGCCCGGCCGCATGGCATACGGCGAGCACGGCCTTGAGCAGGATTTCAGGGCCGCGATATCCCAGATTTTCGAGCAGCGCCTTTTCAAACCGCGGCGCATATTGGTCGAACAGCGACCGCACATAGGCGGGCGGCATGTCCGACAAATCCTCGACGCCCAGCCGCATCAGGCGCAATTTCGCGCCATGACGATCCAGCGGATCGGCTTCGCGCGCTTTTTTGTATGCGGCGATGGCGAGATCATGCTGATTGAGTTGCTGATAAAGTTCCCCGAGCGCGAACCAGGCGGAGGCGAAGTTCGGCGCCAGTTCGACCGCCTGTCTCATCAGATCGGCCGCCCCGACGATATCGCCGCGCAATTGCAGATCGCGCGCGAAATCATAACGCCGGTCGGCAATCAGGTCGCCTGAAGACAGGAACATTGGCGCGGGCATGATCGACTCGTCAAAGCTCCAACAGTGACTCGAAAGGCGTACGGAACAACCTATATAAAGGTCATGCGTCCGCAAGACATCCTGATGCCTGTCGCCGCCGGACTTTGCTGCAAGCCAGGCGGCTTTCATATCGATCCCGTGCGGCCGGTGGAGCGGGCACTCATCACGCATGGCCATTCGGATCACGCCCGCCCCGGCCATGGAGCCGTGCTGGCAACGCAGGAAACGCTCGACATCATGCGGCTTCGCTACGGCGATGATTTTGCGCGCACGACACAGGCCATTTCCTATGGCGAGACTATCAAACTCGGCGGCGTCACCGCGACATTCCATCCTGCGGGACACGTCCTCGGCTCGGCGCAGATCGCGGTGAGCGATGGCAAGACCTGCATCGTGGCGTCCGGCGACTATAAGGATGTCGCCGATCCGACCTGTGCGCCATTCGAGGTGGTGCCGTGCGACGTGTTCATCACTGAAGCGACATTCGGATTACCGGTTTTCCGCCATGGCGATCCGGACGGCGAAATCCGCAAACTTCTGGACTCGGTCGCGCTGTTTCCCGAGCGCGCGCATCTGGTCGGCGCCTATTCGCTCGGCAAGGCCCAGCGCGTCATCGCGCTGCTGCGCAAGGCCGGATACAGCGCGCCGATCTATCTGCATGGCGCGATGGAAAAAATCACGCACTATTATCAGAGTCGCGGCATCGATCTTGGCGAGCTGCGGATGGCGAAGGGCGTCAAGAAAGCCGACCTCGCCGGCACGATTACGCTCGCGCCGCCGAGCGCCATCACCGACATCTGGACACGGCGCTTTCCCGATCCTGTCGCGGCGTTCGCATCGGGATGGATGCGCACACGCGCCCGCGCGCGCCAGAAAGGCATCGAACTGCCGCTGGTGATTTCCGATCATGCCGACTGGGATGGGCTCTGCGCCACCATTGATGCAACGGGTGCAGGCGAGGTTTGGGTTACGCACGGCCAGGAAGACGCGCTGGTGCATTGGTGTCAAACCAGGGGCCTGAAGGCACGGCCACTTGATCTGGTCGGCTATGGTGAGGAGGAGGATGAAGGACCGGCGGCGGCGAATGAGGAGAGCGCCTCGTGAATCGCTTCGCGCATCTGCTCGACCGTCTCGCCTATGAGCCCGGCCGCAACAACAAGCTGCGGCTCATCGCGCGTTATTTTCGCGAAGTGCCGGACCCCGATCGCGGCTACGCGCTCGCGGCGTTGACCGGCGCATTATCGTTCCGGCATGCCAAGGCCGGGCTTATCCGCGACCTGATCGCGGAGCGGACCGACCCGGTGCTGTTCGGTTTGTCCTATGATTACGTTGGCGACCTGTCGGAAACTGTCGCGCTGATGTGGCCGGCCAATAAGCGTGAGACGAACTCGCCGCCTCCGCCGAGCCTCACCGAAGTGGTGGAGACATTCAACACCCTCGGAAAAACGGAAATTCCCGCTCAGCTCGCGCGCTGGCTGGATGAGCTCGACGAGACCGGGCGCTGGGCGCTCCTCAAGCTCGTCACCGGCGGCCTGCGTATTGGCGTCTCCGCGCGTCTCGCCAAGACCGCCGCCGCCGCGCTCGGTGATAAAGACGCGCACGATGTCGAACTGCTCTGGCCCGGATTGTCGCCGCCTTACCTCGATCTGTTCGCCTGGCTGGAAGGCCGCGCCGACAAGCCGATCAACAAAGACCCCGCGCCGTTCCGTCCGGTGATGCTGGCGTATGCCATCGAGGACACCGACTTCGGCAATCTCGCGCCTTCGGACTTTATCGCCGAATGGAAATGGGACGGCATCCGCGTACAGGCGGTGACCGGCACGAGCGAGGACGGCGGCATTGTCACGCGGCTTTATTCACGCACCGGCGAAGACATCACCAAAAGCTTTCCCGATCTCGTGCCGTCACTGCGGCTCCCCGGTGCTATCGACGGTGAGCTACTGGTGCTGCGCGAGGGCCGTGTGCAATCGTTCAACGTTTTGCAGCAGCGGCTGAACCGCAAATCCGTCACGCCAAAACTGATCAAGGATTATCCGATCCATCTGCGCGCTTACGATCTTCTGAGTGGCGGCGAGAACGATCTGCGGATGCTGCCGTTCGAGGAACGCCGCGCCAAACTCGAAACATTTATCGCGCAACTCGATGATCCGCGCATCGACCTGTCGCCTCTTGTACCGTTTGAGACTTGGGACGATCTCACCACGGCACGCGCCGATCCGGCGTCAGCGGGCGCAGGTGAAGACGCCGATGCGGTCGAAGGCCTTATGCTCAAGCGCCGCGATGCGCTTTATGTGCCGGGCCGACCCAAAGGCCAGTGGTGGAAATGGAAACGTGATCCGCACATCATCGACGCCGTGTTGATGTACGCGCAGCGCGGCCACGGCAAGCGCTCGTCCTATTACTCGGACTACACGTTCGGCGTGTGGACCGAAGGCGAGGATGGCGATCAGCTTGTGCCCGTCGGCAAGGCTTATTTCGGCTTCACCGACGAAGAACTGGTCCAGATCGACCGGTTTGTCCGCCGCAGCACAATTGATAAATTCGGCCCGGTACGCGAGGTCATTCACGAACCCGACAATGGCCTGGTGTTCGAGGTGGCGTTTGAAGGCCTCGCACGTTCGCCGCGGCACAAATCCGGCGTCGCGATGCGCTTCCCCCGTATCAATCGCCTGCGCTGGGACAAACCGCCGGGAGAGGCCGACCGGCTGGAAACTCTTGAGCGGATGCTGAAGGCGGAGACTGAAGCTCCGGATGAGGCGCTGCTGCGCAATGGGGCGCCGTAATCGCCTGCATTAAAATCCCGTCATGAAAATTTTCCTCATCGCCTGCTCCGGGCGTGCTTGACGATGAGGTTTTCCGCAACCAATTGCGCCCATGCGCCATCAGGCATGCTACAATAGCGCGGCGCAAACTCGGGAGATGACAATGCAGGATGAAGCGAGAGAATTGCCGGCACCCAGCGACCAGATGTCGCGCTTTCTCGGCGGCTCCCCGCTTGGCGTGCTGCTGCGGCTGGTTCTGATGTCGGTCCTTGTCGGCGTGGTGCTCGCCACGATCGGCCTCGACCCGTGGAATATCGTCGCCAGCATCCGCCGCCTGATCGACTGGATCTGGAATCTGGGATTCGACGCGATCAACACCCTGTGGCGCTATTTCCTGCTCGGCGCGGTGATCGTGATTCCAATCTGGCTGATTTCGCGTTTGTTCAACGCCGGAGCACCGCGCTAGGTCAACTATCAGCGGTTTTGCGCTGTCTAGACTGGCCAGTCTTCAGCCGTGATCATCGCCGCATCCGCGCCGACGATCTCGGACAGCGAATCCCGCCCGGTCCGTCGCAGCGTTGACAAGAGATCGGCCTTGATGCCTTCGATCAGGCCGATCCCGCGATAGACCAGCGACGAATAGAGCTGCACGAGGCTCGCACCTGCACGGATTTTCATCAGCGCCGCGCCACCTGAATCGATGCCGCCGACGCCGATCAGCGGGAACGCGCCCTCCGCGCGAACATAGGTCTCGGCGACCATGCGCGTCGACAGCCGCAGCAGCGGCCGCCCCGACAAGCCGCCCTGCTCTTTTGCGCCTTCCTGATCGCGCAAGGTCTTCGGGCGCGCCAGCGTGGTGTTTGACACAATCATGCCGTCGATGCCGCGCGCGCGGGCGACATGCACCACATCGTCAAGCTCCGGCAGCGTGAGGTCAGGCGCGATCTTCAAGAGCAGCGGCGTGTGTCCCGCATTACCGGCCTGCGCGCGATCGCGCGCTTCGATCACCCGCGCCAGAAGATCGTCGAGCATCGCGCCCTGCTGGAGATTGCGCAGGCCCGGCGTATTGGGAGAGGACACGTTGAGAGTGAAATAGCTCGCCACCGGCGCGAAAGCTTCGATCAGTTTCGCATAGTCGGCGGTGCGATCGGCCGAGTCCTTGTTGGCGCCGATATTGACCCCGACGATGCCGCCGCGCTGCGCGCGATGCGCCAGCCGCTGCAAGACCGCATCGGCGCCATCATTGTTGAAGCCCATGCGGTTGACGATCGCTGAGTCTTCCTCGAGCCGGAACAGGCGCGGACGCGGATTGCCGTCCTGCGGACGCGGCGTGACCGACCCGATCTCCACAAAGCCGAAACCCAACCGTAGCAGTGCATCCGGCACCTCGGCGTTCTTGTCGAAGCCCGCCGCCATTCCGACAGGATTGGAAAAATTGAGGCCAAAGGCGCGCGTGGCAAGCTTGGGATCGTCCTCTCTGGCGCGCGGCACCGGCAACATTTTCAATCCACCAATGGCAACACGATGCGCGTCCTCCGGATCGAGCCGCCGCAGCAAGGGCAGCGTGAGAGCATCAAAGGCGCGGATCACGGCTGGAGCTCCGGCATCATGTGCGAACCGTCGCCGCGCAACCTCAAGGCAACCACATCCCGGGCGGCGTGGGGATCAAGCGCGGCGTAAAGATGGGGGAACAGCTCACCGCCGCGCGAGGGCTCCCATTTCAGCGCGTCACCCAGCGCCCCCACCTCGACCGCGACCAGAAACAAATCCGCCTGTCCGGCGAAATGCCGCGCCAGGGTGCCCTCGACCTGCGCCGCCGTGGAGAAATGGATGAACCCGTCACGCGCATCGTCAGCGCTTCCGGCAAAGGTTCCGCGCCGCTCCGCCTCGCGCCAGGCCGGAGCCGGGCAGATCTTGTAAATCAGGGTCACGGCCACGGCTGATCTTAATCTAACCATTGAATTTGCTACGATTTTTTAAATCTCCGGCGAACCGTAAAGGCCGAAGGAGCGCACTTCAAGGGCGACATTCAAGACTTGCCCCGATTGCGGAATTTTATCCGCCAAGGTAATAATTCCTAATTCTGAAAATAGACGTCCTGTTTCTGAAAACAGCGAAATGTATCCCCGTAACAGTTTCTCCGTTTATCGGGCCTCAACCAGCTTTTGGCGATCACATGCTGACACACGATCAAATCTGGACCGCGCTCGACCGTCTCGCGGTGCGCGCGGGGCTGTCGCCATCGGCATTGGCAAAACGGGCGGGCCTCGATCCCACAACCTTCAACAAGTCCAAGCGCGTCACCAGTGACGGACGCGAGCGCTGGCCCTCCACGGAATCAGTGGCCAAGGCATTGGCGGCGACCGGTGTCGGCGTCGACACCTTTGTGCAATTCATCGAATCCTCCGCGCGCGAGGTGCAGGCCGTGCCGCTGCTCGGCTTTGCCGAGGCTGGCACCGGCGGCTATTTCGACGATGGCGGTTTCCCCGTCGGCAAGGGGTGGGACGAGGTCGGGCTGCCGTCGGTGAACGACGAGCACGCCTATGCGCTGGAGATTTCAGGCGATTCGATGAAGCCGACCTATCGCGATGGCGACGTCATCGTGGTGTCGCCCGGCGCACCGATCCGGCGCGGCGACCGCGTGGTCGTCAAAACGAAAGACGGCGAGGTGATGGTCAAGGAATTGCGGCGCCGCACCCAGAAGGTGATCGAACTGCAATCGCTGAACCCGGCGCATGTCGACCGCACGCTGTCCACGGCAGACGTGGAATGGGTCGCGCGCATTGTGTGGGCGAGCCAGTGAATCAAACAGCGGTGGATATTCTCGAAGAGCTATTGGCGCCCAACCTCAAAATTGTCTTTTGCGGAACGGCGGCTGGAACGGCTTCTGCGAAAGCCAAATCCTATTATGCCCATCACCAAAATAAATTCTGGAAAATTCTATTCGACGCTAAACTTACGCCAGTAAAGCTGGAATCCCATCAATTCAGAAACTTGGCAAATTATCGTATCGGCTTGACTGATCTCCTCAAACATCATTCCGGGATGGACCATCAACTTCCACTCCGTCAGTTAAGGGACGCAGCAAGAGCACGGCTTCGTCCAACCATCGAAAAATATCGTCCAACATTCCTGGCGTTCACCAGCATCACAGCAGGCAAGGAATTCCTGGGTGGACGCAGAAAATATGGCGAACAGATTGAAAAAATAGCTGAGACCAAAATCTGGATTCTTCCATCAACATCCGGTGCCGCCAACGGCCACTGGAAGCCAGAAGTCTGGCACCAATTTACAAACGCGGTAAGAGCGTCATAATCCGTTTCATTATTCCGCCCGCGCCAATGCGCCGTCGATCATTGCGATCGCATTCGGCACGCCGTAGACCGCAACGAACGAGCCGAAGCGCGGGCCCTTCTCCTGCCCAAGCAGCACCTGATAGAGCATGTTGAACCAGTCGAGCGAGACGCCCGGCCGCCCATCCTTGCCCTTCTTCACCGCATCCAGGAACGGTTCGCGGCGGCCAATTTCATAGACCACGTTCTGGATGTCCTCGGCCGTGGCGTTCGTCGCCAATTGCGACAGCGCATCGCGCAGATCCTGCAAGGCCACGCGCTCGGTCGCGCTGGGCTGGCGGAATTGCTTCGTCGGCGCGACGAAGTCACGGTAATAATTGATCGCGTAGCCGACCATCGCATCCAGTTTCGGATGGGTCTGAGGCGTCACGCCCGGACGATAGCGACCGATAAAGCCCCACAGCGTTTCGGCATTCTCCGCATTCGATGACGACACCAGCGTCAGCAGCAACTGGAACGTCACCGGCATGTCCACATGCGGCGGATGGCCGGCATGAATGTGCCAGACCGGATTGCCGAGGCGTTGCTTGGCGTCCTGACGCGGATAGCCGTCGAGGAACTGCTGATAGTCGTCAACGTTGCGCGGGATCACATCGAAATACAGCCGCTTGGCGGATTTCGGCTCGCGGTACATGAACAGCGAAAGCGATTCCGGCGAAGCGTAACGCAGCCATTCGTCAATGGTCAGGCCGTTGCCCTTCGACTTGGAAATCTTCTGGCCCTTCTCATCCAGAAACAGTTCGTAATTGAAGCCTTCCGGCGGCGTCCCGCCAAGCACCTTGCATATCTGCGCCGACAACTTCACCGAATCGATCAGGTCCTTGCCGGCCATTTCATAATCGACGCCGAGCGCGGCCCAGCGCATCGCCCAGTCCGGCTTCCATTGCAATTTGCAATGGCCGCCGGTGACCGGAACGGTGATGCGCTCCTTGGTGTCAGGATCGTCGTAAGAGATCGTGCCATTCTTCTTGTCGTGTTCGACAACGGGAACTTGAAGAACAACGCCGGTCGTCGGCGAAATGGGAAGGAACGGCGAATAGCTCGCCGCGCGCTCCTCTCGCAATGACGGCAGCATGATCGCCATCACCTCGTCGATCTTTTCCAGCACTTTTAAAAGCGTCGCATCGAAGCGGCCCGACTTATAATATTGCGTCGAGGAGGCGAATTCGTAATCGAAGCCGAAGACATCGAGAAACGCGCGCAGCCGCGCGTTGTTGTGCTCGCCGAAAGAGGCGTGCGTGCCGAACGGATCGCGCACTTGCGTCAACGGCTTGCCGAGATCCTGCTCCAGTATTTCCTTGTTCGGCACATTGTCAGGCACCTTGCGCAGGCCGTCCATGTCGTCGGAGAAAGCCAGCAGCTTTGTTTTGATCTTGTCTTCGGTCAGCACGCGAAACGCATGACGGACCATGGTGGTGCGCGCGACCTCGCCGAACGTGCCGATATGCGGCAGGCCCGAGGGGCCATAACCGGTCTCGAACAAAACTTCATCCTTCGGCTTTTTCTTCAGCCGCGCGACGATCTGCCGGGCCTGTTCGAACGGCCAGGCATTGGATTGTTCGGCAACGCTGCGAAGATCACTCGCGGACATCTCATTCACACCGTTCAACGTCTCGGACATCAATCTACGATTCTCTCTCAGGTTCGTGTCAGCAGCGCTGCATCAGGCTTGGTCAAAACGGGCTGACGGAAAAATAGCGCAGCCACAGATCGGTGAATTTGCCTTTTTCCCAAAGGCGGAACATCGCCCAGTTCAAAGCCTGTCGCAGCAAATCATTGCCGCGGCGAACGCCGATGCCGACGCCTTCACCGAAATAGCGGCTTTCGACGAACGGACCGCCGCTGAACGCGCAACATTCAGCCGAATCCGTGCCGTTGATCCAGAACGCCAATGAGATGGCATCGCCGAAAATCAGGTCGACTTCACCGCGCCGCAGCGCCTGACGCAAGGCCTCGTCGGACGGAAAACCGACCACGACCGCCTCGGTGAACAGCGATTTCAGATAGGCTTCGTGCGCTGAGCCGGCAATCGCGCCGACCTTTTTGTCCAATAGCGATTCCGGCCTCACCTCCGACATCACGCCGTCCTTGCGCGAGACGAAACGTGCCGGCGCACGATAATAGGGATCCGTGAAATCGAGCTTGGCACGGAGCTGCGGCGTCACCGCCATCGATGCAATCACAGCGTCACCCCGGTTGCCATTGATGGCGTCGACCAGAGTTTCGAACCGCCGCATCTGGATGGTGCAAGGCACTTTTATTTCCTCGCAGATCGCCCGCGCGATATCGATATTGAACCCGGCCGGATTGCCGTCGGGGCCGGTGAAATTGAACGGCGGGTAATCGGTTTCGGTGAGAAACCGGATCATGGTGATGCGGCTCAGGTCCGGCCGGTCCGGACGGCGACGTGGATCCCAGAAACCCGGCACGGCCTGCGGTGCTGCTTGCGGCGCACCCGCGGCCCCTTGCGGCGCGGCGGATGGGGATGCATCCGGCGCCTGATTACCGGTCTGCGCCCGAAGGGCCGGAACTGCGGCGAGCGTGAGTATCGCGGCCAACCATAGCCGCGCGAATGACGCCCGCAAAAATCCGGGACATCCAAGATTGCTGTGAGACGCAGGCTGTGGTTGCATATCGATCGTTCCGCGAGGGGGTCTTATAGACCATCCGGGGGCAGAGGCGAGTGATGTTATAGTGGCGTTTAAAGACGTGGGGGAGTATCCGCCGCATGGCCTTGTCCGACGGCCTCGCGACGCAAACAAACGATTTTGTAACGCGTCCCCGGCGCGCTTTGGCGTTTTGCCGCCGCCTTCCGGGTCTTGTCGGCAGCCTGCTGCGAACCCCTGTCCGCCCGGCGGCACCTGCCCCCTCTCCTGCCGATGGACATCCTTATGAACTCGACTGCCTTCGCGGCGTTCTTGCCGAGGAGGTGCTTGATGCGGCCGCGCAGCGCAGCCGAAAGGTCGGCATCGGCGCGGACCAGGTTTTGATCCGGTGGGGCAAGGTTAGGGAGGATGTCTATCTCGACCATCTGGCTGCTTACGGCGGGATGGAACGCGAGCATTTCGAGTCTATCGAGAGGAGTGATTGTCCGCTGAGCGACGATCATATCCGTTTCGCAGCTCTCCATCGTATCCTCCCCATCTACAAGAACGGTGAGCTTGTCTATGTGAAGGTACCCGAGGGCTATGCCGCACGCCGGGTCAGCGAATTGTCCGTCAAATACAATGGCGTCGCCAAACGAATTCATCTGGCAACCCGCGACGCATTCGACGGCTTTTTGGTCGCCCACGCCGGGGCAACGCTTGCCCGCCCCGCCGCTGACGACCTCAAGGATCGCCTGCCGCATTTGTCGACCGCGCCGCGCGCGCGAGCCCGCCTTAGTCCCCTGAGCTTCCTGTCGCGTGTATTAGCTATTGCTCTGCCGTTGATTATCGCGCCCGTGCTGGTCATCCAGATTTGCGGGGCTATGCTCGCGGTCTGGTTCCTGTCGTTCACGTGTCTGCGGCTGGCTGGAAGTTTCGCGCCGCGCCCGCGCGCCAAACGCTTCGCCCGCCTGCCCGACGATCAATTGCCGATCTATACCGTGATTGTTGCACTGTACCGCGAGGCCAGATCGGTTGCGTCCTTGATGCGATCGCTCGACGCGCTCGACTACCCGCGCGAAAAGCTGGACATCAAGCTGGTCCTTGAGCCGGACGATATGGAGACCCGCGCCGCAATCGCCAGTCTAGGATTGCTGCCGCACGTGCAAATCGTCACCGCGCCGGACTACGGTCCGCGCACCAAACCGAAGGCACTGAATTACGCGCTGGCCATGGCGCGCGGCACCTTCCTCGCGGTATTCGACGCCGAAGACCGGCCAGATCCAACTCAGCTTCGCGACGCGCTGCATATGTTCCGCGACGCGCGCGTCGCCTGCGCGCAAGCTAGCCTGTGCATCGACAATACTTCCGATGGCTGGCTGCCGCGCATGTTCACCGCTGAATATGCCGGCCAGTTCGACGTTTTCCTGCAGGGATTTTCCGCTTTTGACATGCCGCTGCCGCTTGGCGGATCATCGAATCATTTCCGCACCGCGACCTTGCGTGAGGTGGGCGGCTGGGACGCCTATAACGTCACGGAAGACGCCGATCTCGGCTTCCGTCTGGCGCGCTTCGGCTATCGCTCAACGATGTTTGCCTCGACGACATATGAAGAGGCCCCAGCAAAATTCGGCGCGTGGCTGCGGCAACGCTCACGCTGGATGAAGGGCTGGATGCAAACGTGGATCGTTCATATGCGATCGCCCACAGGCCTGTGGCGAGATGCCGGCGCGCGCGGATTTTTTACCCTCAACATCATCGTCGGCGGCAATGTTCTGACCGCACTGGCCCACCCCGTGATGCTCGCGGAGGTTCTCATTCAAACGATCATGCAGGCATTCGACAGCAACATTTCTTCATTTCTCGCCAGCAATTTCGCCGAACTGCATGTGGCGGCCATCGCCGCCGGATATTTTTCCACCGTGGTGATCGGCCTGATCGGGCTGGCGCGCCGCAGGCTTCTGCATGAAGCCTGGATTCTGTTACTTACGCCGATTTACTGGATTTGCCTGTCGATCGCAGCCTGGCGCGCCCTTTACCAGTTCATGACCGATCCATATCGCTGGGAGAAAACCGAGCATGGACTTGCGCGCCACTCACGGCTCGCCGCACGCACGCATCAAAGATAGCGCTTGAGATCGCTGGCCGCCTGTTCGGGCGTCTGTTTCAAATTGAACGGCGCAACGAATTTTCCATCGCGGTCCATCAGATAGATCAGCGCGGTGTGATCCATGGTATAGTCGCCGTCTTTCAGCGGCACTTTCCGGGCGTAGACGCGGTAGGCCGACAATACGCTCGCCACGGCATCCGGGCTGCCGGTCAATCCCTTCAAATTCGGATCGAAACTGGACAGGTAGTTCTTCATTGCCTCCGGAGTGTCGCGCTCGGGATCGACCGAAATGAAGTAGGCATTGACGCGGCTGGCATCCGTTCCCATCGCGCGCAGCACTTCCGACATTTCGAAAAGCGACGTCGGACACACATCCGGGCAATGGGTGAAGCCAAAAAAGATCAGTGTCGGGCGGCCTTGAAGATTTTTTTCGGTAATCACCTGCCCCGCCTGGTCGGTCAGGCGAAAAGGGCCGCCAACGCTCGCGGTGGGCGAAGCTCCGCGAAACCCGCCGACGAGCCACATCATCACCAGCAGCCCGATAGCGAGGCTGGCCGCGAAAGCCGTGACAATCACCAATGGCCGTAGTGCGCGATCTGACGACATGAGTTCCGGGGCGAGAAAATAAAGGGTGGCTCGGTCAGATCGAAATAAGCGCTCTCCCCCGGCGAAGCAAGCTGCTCTCTCCCGCGCGTTCATCACGTCGCGCTGAACGATGGCGGAAGTCTATGCCGAAAATCAGCGCGCCGGAGCTTGCGCCTGGGCGTCGAGGTAGCAAGGCTTGTACATAGCCGTCAGCTGCGGGCCGCGCAGGAAGATCATGTGCGGGGTAAGTCCGCCCCTCTGCCTGATCCAGCGCCGGATGATGGAGGGATACATATCGTAGAGCATGTGAGTGGCTTCAGTGTTGGTCACCGGGCGGCCGCCCGCGCCGGGGTCCCAAGCCGCATGGAAACCGAGGCTGGCACGCGACGTTACGCAGATTTTGTCGTGCGGGACCGCCCCCAGAACGATGGTACATGCCGAAGCGCACAGGCCGTCGATGATCACGGTCTCGCCGGAGGTCTTCAGGCCTTGGTATTTATCGACATAGGTACCGATCCGCCCGCCCCGATCGTCGGCAATCCGGACCACGGCGTGGCTCGCGCCCAACCCTGACCAGAAGAAAAACGCCGTCAGAAGCCCCGTAATCGTCTTCATCGCCGACCCCGCGCCTCAATCAGTGTGTCTGACAGGGCACCTCCAGCGTGTTGCGAGTCCGGCTTTTTGTCCAGATCGGGCGAACGAACCTCACCCGATTTAGGCGCAGTGTTGCAGGCGGGATGCACCTCGGCCGCCCGTTCCCGATTTGAAACAACAAGGGAAATTCTGGAGCGGGCGAAGGGAATCGAACCCTCGTATGCAGCTTGGGAAGCTGCCGTTCTGCCATTGAACTACGCCCGCGCGCCGCGACAATCGCCCAGTCTGGCGCAATTTGCAACGAACGCGGGTGCGCTGCGGCGCGGGCGAGCATCAAAACTCAAGCGCGAAAATGCTTCGAGAGCTTCAAGCCCTGACCCTGATAATTCGAGGCGATGCGCGTGCCGTAGAGCACATCGGGCTGTGCCAGCATTTTCTCGTAAACCAGACGCCCCACGATCTGGCCGTGTTCGAGAATGAACGGCACCTCGCGCGAGCGGACTTCGAGCACCGCGCGCGATCCCTGACCGCCGGCCCCGGCATACCCAAAGCCGGGATCGAAGAAGCCCGCATAATGGACACGAAATTCGCCGACCAAGGGATCGAACGGCACCATCTCGGCGGCATAATCAGGCGGCACCTGCACGGCCTCTTTCGAGGCGAGAATATAAAACTCGCCGGGATCGAGAATGAGACTGCGGTCGGGCCGTGCCCGGATCGGCTCCCAGAATTCGCCAACACTGTACCCGCCGCGCCGGTCGATATCGACCACGCCGGTATGGCGCTTGGCGCGGTAGCCGACAAAGCCGTCCGAGCCTTCGCCGGAGAGATCGACGCTCAGCGCGACGCCGCCTGTCAGGTCAGCCGTGTCGCTATCGACCAGCCGCTCCTTCGCATGCAGCGCGACGAGCCCGGCATCGTCAAGCAAAGGCGCGCCGGTGCGGAAACGAATCTGCGACAACCGCGAGCCTTCGCGAAGCAGGACCGGAAACGTCTTTGGGCTGATCTCGGCGTAAAGCGGGCCGTGATACCCCGCCTCGATCATGTCGAAACGCCTTGTACTATCCGTGATGACACGGGTGAAGACATCCAGCCGCCCGGTGGAGCTTTTCGGATTGGCCGCGGCGAGGATCGACGGTGGAAGGGCGAGACTTTCCAGCAGAGGCACGATGTAGACGCAATTCGTCTCCAGCACCGCGCCGTCGGACAAATCGATTTCGTGCAGCTTCAACTCATCGATACGTTCGGCGACCGTGGTGTCGGGCCCGGGCAGGAAACTGGCGCGGACGCGGAACGCTGTATCTCCGAGCCGCAGATCGAGGCTGGCCGGCTGAATCTGGCTTTCGACGAACGGATAGGCCGGCAGGATGAGCCCGGCGTCGGCCATCGCCGCGATCATGCGGTCGGGCAGAATTCCACTTGCATCAGGAGCGATCGAGAAAGCCAACGTCTTTTCCTAAATGCTTTCAGACACCAGTTCATGATCCGATGAGAGCATGATCTTTTCGGAAAACCAGTTTCCACTTTTCCGGATCATGCTCTAAAGCCTTGCGTATACATCATATCGGTTATCCGATGGGTTGCTTGACGGAAAGAGCGGGCGGGACTAAGCCTGTGACTTATCCCGTGGTGATTTGAGCCGGCCGGCTTGCAGCCACGTAAAACAAGTCGCTAAACAGGCCGGGGACAATGTGCTCCCGGCTTGTGGATTTTTTTCCAGGCCGGTTTTTTTGTGGCTACGCGCAAGCGGCCGCATTGGAGGTCACATGTCTGCATCTAACACATCCGGCAAATCGCCGTCAGCCACGCTCAAATACCGCCCCGAAACGCGCATGGTTCATTCCGGCACGCTGCGTTCGCAATATGGCGAGACATCGGAGTCGCTTTTCCTGACGCAGGGCTTTGTCTATGCCAGCGCGGAGGAGTGCGAGGCGCGCTTCAAGGGCGAAGACCCCGGCTTTCTGTACTCGCGCTTTTCCAATCCCAGCGTGGCGATGTTCGAACGCCGCATGATCGAATTGGAAGGCGCGCAAGCCGCGCGGGCGACCGCGACCGGCATGGCCGCAGTGACCACCGCCATGCTCGCGCCGTTGAAAAGCGGGGATCACGTTGTCGCCTCCAAACAATTGTTCGGATCGTGCCGCTATGTCGCGGAGGATTTGCTGCCGCGCTACGGCATCGAATCGACGCTGGTCGATGGCCTCGATCTCGATCAGTGGCGCAAGGCGATGCGCCCGAACACCAGGACCTGCTTTCTGGAAAGCCCGACCAATCCGACGCTCGACGTGCTCGACATCGCGGCCATCGCCGATATCGCCCATCGCGGCGGCGCGCGGCTGATCGTGGACAATGTGTTCGCGACACCGATGTGGCAAAGCCCACTGACATTAGGCGCCGACGTCGTTGTCTATTCGGCAACCAAACATATCGACGGTCAGGGCCGCTGCCTTGGCGGAATTATTTTGTCTTCCGAGGAATTCATCCAGGAACACATCCACAATTTCTTGCGTCAGACGGGACCTGCGATGTCGCCGTTCAACGCCTGGGTGCTGCTCAAGGGACTGGAGACTCTCGGCGTGCGCGTGAAGGCGCAGACCGAAAGCGCGGCGAAGATCGCCGACGCACTCGCCAAGCATCCGAAGATATCGCGACTGATTTACCCGGGCCGCGCCGACCACCCGCAAGCCGCCATCGTCAGGAAGCAGATGCGCGCGGGTTCGACGCTGGTCGGTTTCGAGGTCAGGGGCGGTAAGGCGGCGGCGTTCCGCGTGCTCAACGCCTGCAAGATCGCGGCGATCTCCAACAATCTCGGCGATGCAAAAAGCATCGTCACCCATCCGGCGACAACAACGCATCAACGGCTTGCGCCCGAAGCTCGCGCCGAGCTTGGCATCAGCGATGGCTTTATCCGGTTTTCGACGGGCCTCGAACATCCAGACGATCTGATCGAGGATTTGACGGCCGCGCTCGATCTGGCCTGAGGACTTTTGGCCGTCCCCCTGAGGTGCCGTCGCGAAGCGATGGCCTCGCGGGGCGACGGCTCGATATTGTTATGTAAAATTGGTTCCCATCGTCATCCTGCGAGGATCGCAAGAACGCGCCTCGCAGGATGACGATTCACATCGGCCTGGAATTGGTCGTGTCACCCGGCACATTGCCGGCTTTCACCTGCTCGACGGACCTGATGATGGTGTCGCCGAGCAACTGCGCGAAACACGCGTAACCCCAATCGTTCATGTGCAGCCCGTCACTGATGACGAAGGTATCGAATGGCAGTTTCTCGTCCTCGTGCCAATGGCGCATGACCTCGAAGCGCGGGAACACCGAAACTTTCTTGAGCCGCGCGATATCGCCGATCAGCTTCACCATCTTGCTGGCGCCTTCCTTTTTCGCCGTCACCGCTGGCACGTATTGCGGATCGATCAACACAACATCAGCGCCAACAGCCTGAATGCGCGAAACTCCGCTTTCCACCAGCGCCGCCGTTCCGGACGTATCCTCGCCTTTGACCACCGAATTGGTGCCGAGTTGCCAGATCACGAGATCAGGGCGCTCGTCGAGCACACTGGTTTGCAGCCGTTCCATCATCTGCGGCACGTCCTGCCCGCCGACGCCGCGATTGATGACATCGATTTCGGATTTCGGAAACTTCCGCCGCAACTGTTCGGCGAGACGGTTGGGATAGGCGTACGCTGGCGACGTTGAGCCATAGCCCTGCGTCGACGATGAGCCGAATGCAACGATAGTCACAGGCGCGCCTGCATTGAGCTTGCGTGCAACGTGTGGCAGCGACGCGGTCGCCGCATCGGGCCCTTTCGGTGAAAGACACGGAACGCGCGCAAGAACATCGCCAGCCTTGTTGGCTGCGCTCTTGGCGGCGTCGAGGGCTTTCGCCGCGATCCCTTTGTGCTCAGGCGTGTCGAGCGTGGTGTGAAGATTGCCGTCGGCGGCTCTGTTCTGCGTTGCCGGATTCCCGGAGTTCGCGGCATTGGCCGCGCTGGCCGGACCGATGGTCTGAGCAGCGCACACCGCCGGCATGCAAGCCGCCAGCACAGCGACGCAGGCCGCCACTCTCACGGCGTCCTTGAAGCGTCCCTGTCCAATGCCTTGCATCAAGCTCATCGCTGGATCCCGAGCGCCGCCGGATTGATATGCGCCGCCTCGATGATGAGATTCGAGAGTGCGCGGCCGATGCAGTCGTGAACACGTTTCGCCATGCCAAATCCATGTGCCGGACCGAACAGATCGAAATCGCCGGCCTCGCTCCAATGCCGCATAATCCCGAAGCGATCGAACATGGGCATGCCGCGCTGCTGGGCAACGACGCGGATGGTGTCGTTGTACGGCGCGACCGCGAGCATGGTCTCCATACGTGGGCTGTATTGCAGGTTCATCAAGATCACGTCGGTATTAAGCTTTTGCAATATGGCGGTGCCGTCATCAAGGCCTGTGCGGAAATCGTCGGGATCCACCGAACGCATCGCATCGACCGTGCCGGTCTGCCAGACCACCAATGCCGGTTTGGCATCGTGTACGATTTTCTCCAGTTCGGCCGCGACCTCCGCCGCACTCTGCTTGGCGCGCAGATCGAGCGTGACGTGCACCTCGACACCCGGCAATTTCTCCCGCAACGCAGCTTCAAGCCGCGCGGGATAAGACGTTGCCCATCCATCGGGACCATTCAGCGACGAGGAACGGCTGCCCACGACAACGATATTCAAGGGCTTACGATTTTTGACCGCCGCCGAGACGTTCGGCAGGGTGCTTTCGCTGGACAAAAGATAGGCCGGCACCGCGCAAAGATCGGCGTCGTCGGCGCGCGCAGATAAGCCCGCCAACAGACAAACGCAGACGAGTGCGCCGCGCACGATCCTCATGGTCCCCCTCCGGCAAGGTCGGCATCGGCTTCGACGTCCGCAGGTTTTGCCCGTTTACCGGTCTTGCTCGCTTCGCGCTTGTACCACGATAGCACCCAGGCGGCTGCCGACATGATAACAATGCCGGTAATACTAATGGCGAAATGCATCCAGGCACCGCCGGAAATCTCGGCAAGAACAAAATGCCCTGCGAAGGCCAGAAAAACCCCGAGGCAAAATATTTCCAAGGAATGCTGGCCGCACAGGATAATCGGCCTCAGCCAAGGTGATTTCAAGCCCGGCCAGTCCTTTGGCAGGAAGCGCACCGTGACAGCGGCCAGAGCCAGGAAATGCGCAAAGCGCAGGACGTCCAGATCGGTCTTGTTGATCGGATACATCCAGCTTTCGATCCAGCGGGGCAGGTAGCCGTTCAACTGCGGGACGTACCAGGTCATGGTCACATAAAACGCAAAGACCAGATAGGCGATCGACAGCCAAAGCGTGACCTTCGAGGCGAGGATGCGCGACATGCGGTACGCGCCGCCCAGCGCGCACCACGCGCCGAACACAAACAGCAACTGCCACGCGAACGGATTGAAGGCCCAGAAGCCGTTCGGATAGGCCGTGAGATAAAGATCGAACTCCCATGTCGCGGCATAAAGCACGACCGACAGCGCCAGCGTCAAATCAGCCCTGCGCTGCATCAGCCAGAGGATCAGCGGCAAAAACAGCATCAGGACGATGTAGAGCGGCAGCACGTCCATATTGACGGGCCGGAACTTTAGAAGCAGCGCCTGCACGATTGTAACGTCCGGCTGCTTGAGAAAATCGAGAATTCCCATTTCCTCCGCGTAAAGCGGGTTCTCGAAGCTGGTCGCGATATAGGAAATCTCGGCAAGATAGATCGTGAAAAGAAATACGTGCGCGACGTAGATCTGCCAGACGCGCTTGAGGATGCGCGCGGTGGCAACGGTGAAGCCGCGCTCCAGCATGGCACGGCTGTAGACGAAAGCGGCGGTGTAGCCCGAGATGAAAATGAAAATCTCGGTGGCGTCGCTGAACCCGTAATTTCGGATTGTAAACCAGGTCAGGATGTTGGGCGGCAGATGGTCGATGAAGATCAGCCACAGCGCCAGCCCGCGAAACAGATCGAGCCGCAACTCACGCTCGCCCACGGCAATGGGCAGCGCGACGGACGTCTTATGCGCTGTCTTTGCGGCAAGCTTTTCAGGCATCTCGACTGCTATGGTCGTCATTAACAGAGGCCATTATGGCGATGTAGAAACGCCTTAAGTGTTACGAAAGTTCACGGCGTCTCGCAAACCGGATCACAATGAATTTTCCAGCAATTTCGAGGCCGAATGAGAGGCTTTCCGCCACCCAAATAGTCCGGACGAAATATCCGAAGACCCTCGCAAGACACATGGGCAAGCGATCGCTATTTCGCTATCGTCGCAGATCACGTCACCGGACCGTTCGGCCATGTACCACGCCATCACCCGCCAGATTGAAGTCACCGTCGAGCCGCAATTTCTGCCCGAACGCTCCGTGCCGGACAAACAACAATTCTTCTGGACTTACACCATCACCATCGTCAATTCCGGCAATGAAACGGTGCAGCTTAAAGCCAGGCATTGGATCATCACCGACGATACCGGGCGCAGCCAGGAAGTACGCGGCGACGGCGTGATCGGAGAACAGCCGGTGCTCGGACCCGGGGAGCGCTTCGAATATACCAGCGGGGTGCCGCTGACGACACCGTCAGGATTTATGACAGGGCGCTATCACATGGTGAATGACAGCGGCGAAGGCTTCGAGATCGACATTCCGCTGTTCTCGCTCGACAGTCCCGACGCCAGGCGGACCCTGAACTAAGGCTCCTCCTTATCCCGAGAAGCGATTCGAAGAATCGCATCTCGAAGGATAAGATGACGAGATTCCGTGTTCATGGTTCGAGACGCAGCGCAGGAGCGATGCCACTCATCATGAAGCATTCATTATTCTTCCACGCCGGCTTCCTGCGGCGTGAATTCGTAGGTCGAACTGCAAAATTCGCAAGTCACCACGACCTTGCCGTTCTCCACCATGTCGGCGCGATCCTGCGGATCGAAACTCGCCAGCATGCCCGATACGGCCTCGCGCGAGCAGGTGCATTTGGCGTTGATCGGCATGGTCGGGAATACCCGCACCCCGCGTTCATGAAACAGACGGAACAACAGCCGCTCGCCCGACAGATCGGGATCGATCAACTCGATGTCCTCGATGGTCCCGAACAGCGACTGACTTTCCAGCCACGCATCGTCCTCGGCGACGCTATGCAGTTCGCTGCCCTCAGGCGCGTCGCCGGGATGCAGATCTGGCTGCCGTGCGCGCTCCGGCGCCTTCGGCAGGAACTGCATCAGCATGCCGCCACCGCGCCAGCGATGTTTGGGACCGCCGCCGCCGCGAAATTCCTCGCCGACGGCGAGGCGCACTCGGGTTGGAATCTGCTCCGAGCGCAGAAAATATTCATGCGCGGCATCTTCGAGATTGCCGCCTTCAAGCGCCACAAGTCCCTGATAGCGGCTCATGTCCGGACCCTGGTCGATGGTCATTGCGAGATGCCCGCGCCCGAGCAGCGCAGCCGAATTCATGCCAGGCGTCACGCGCGCGGCATCATATCGCGCATAGGCACGCAGGCGGTCGGGCGCGATGTAATCGACCACGATCAGCGAGACCGGTCCGTCGGTCTGGGTCTGCAAGATAAAACGACCGTCGAATTTCAGCGACGACCCAAGCAACGTGGTGAGCACGATGGCTTCGCCGAGCAGCTTGCCGACCGGTACAGGATAATCGTGCTTGGTGAGGATTTCGTCGAGCGCCGGTCCCATTTTAGTCAAGCGGCCGCGTACATCGAGTGCACTGACTTCGAAGGGCAGCACCGCATCGTCCACCGGCACGGCCGAGGGTGCGCGAATGACCGCCGAAGGCGCACCTAATGAGGCTTGATCGGTCATACCGACTTTATCTCCGTGAAGGGGGTTGCACGGGATTTAGGAATTGAAAGAGACCAAATCAAGCGTTGGCCGCCAGGCCCGGCAATCCAGTTCTTCGACCGGGCCTTCAAGTGCCGGAATTCTTCAACCAACCGCGTCGAGGCACCACGCCAGAATGCCCTTATGCGCATGCAGGCGATTTTCGGCCTCATCGAAGACAACCGATTGCGGACCGTCGATCACCTCATTGGTGACCTCCTCGCCGCGATGCGCCGGCAGGCAATGCATGAAGATCGCGTCGGGCTTGGCCAGCGACATCAGCTTTTTGTTGACCTGATAGGGCCGCAGCAGATTGTGACGATGCTCGCCGTCCTTGTCGCCCATCGACATCCAGGTGTCGGTCACGATGCAATCAGCCCCCCGCACCATGTCTTCCGGATTGGAGCCGATCAGGATCGGAGCGTTGGTGGCTTTGATCCAGTCCTTTAGCGCCTTGCTCGGGGCAAGCTCCGGCGGCGTCGCGACACGCAGATTGAAGCTGAAGCGTTCAGCGGCGTGCATCCACGATGCCAGCACGTTGTTGTCGTCGCCGGTCCACGCCACGGTGCGGCCCTTGATCGGACCGCGATGCTCCTCAAACGTCATCACGTCCGCCATCACCTGCGTCGGATGCGAGCGCCGCGTCAGCCCGTTGATAACGGGGACGGTGGCGTATTCCACCATCTCCGCCAGCGCATCCTGGCTGAGAATCCGGATCATAATCGCATCGACGAAACGCGACAGGACGCGCGCGGTATCGGCAAAAGTCTCGCCGCGGCCAAGCTGCATTTCCGCGCCGGTCAGCATGATGGCTTCGCCGCCGAGCTGGCGCATGCCGACCTCGAACGACACGCGTGTTCGCGTCGAAGGCCGCTCAAAAATCATCGCGAGCGTTTTGTCCTCGAGCGGCTTGGCGCGCTTGATATTCGCCTTCAGGTCTTTTTTCATCGCCGCCGCGGCGTCGAGCATCACGCGCAGATCATGCACCGGCAGCGCCGAAATATCGATAAAATGCCGCAGTTTCTTGCTCATCATACGGCCTTCTTCTTCGCATGGAGCGCCGATAGCTTCACGCAAGCCTTCTCGATACGGCTCACGCCTTCATCAAGCTCCGCTTCCGAGACGATCAAAGGCGGCAACACGCGCACAACATTTTCGCCGGCACCGACGGTGAGCAGTTTCTCATCGCGAAAAGCCGCGACCAGATCTGGCGACGGCACGACCGCTTTAAGGCCGATCAGCAGTCCCTCGCCGCGCACTTCCGCGAGCACATCCGGATGACGATCGACAACCGAGGCGAGCTTCTGCTTCAACAGCAGTGATGAGCGGCGCACATGCTCCAAGAATTTCGGCTCAACCATCAGATCGAGCACCGCGCTTGCCGCGGCAATCGCCAGCGGGTTGCCGCCGAAGGTCGAGCCATGAGTCCCGGCGGTCATGCCGAAGGCAGCATCCTTGGTCGTAAGGCATGCACCGATCGGAAATCCGCCGCCGAGCGCCTTCGCGAGCGCCATGACGTCCGGCTCAACGCCGATGCGCTGATAGGCGAACAATTCGCCGGTGCGGCCCATGCCGGTCTGCACCTCGTCGAACACCAGCAATAGGTCGTTGTCATCACAGAGCTGGCGCAGTGCCCGGAAGAAGGCATGCGCCGGTTCACGCACGCCGCCCTCGCCTTGCAGCGGCTCGATCAGGATGCCGGCGGTGTGCGGACCGATCGCCTTCTTGGTGGCTTCCAGATCGCCGAGCGGAACCTGATCGAAGCCCTCGACCTTTGGACCGAACCCTTCGAGATATTTTTCCTGTCCGCCGGCGGCGAGGGTGGCCAGCGTGCGACCGTGAAACGCACCTTCGAAAGTGATGATGCGATAACGGTCCGGCCGGCCCTTTGCCGCCTGATATTTGCGCGTGACTTTGATCGCGCATTCCATCGCCTCTGCGCCGGAATTGGCGAAGAACACCTGATCGGCGAAGCTCGCTTCGCACAGCCGCGCGGCGACGCGCTCGCCGTCGGGGCTCTTGAACAGGTTCGACATGTGAATGAGTTTGGCCGCCTGCGCCTGAATCGCCGCAACCAGATGCGGGTGGGCATGCCCAAGCGCGTTGACCGCGACGCCGCTGGTAAAATCGAGATAGCGCTCGCCATCCGTACCGATCAGCCACACACCCTCGCCGCGCTCGAAGGCAAGATCGGCGCGGGCGAAAACAGGAAGAAGATGCGACTGCGAAATCTGGTTCATGGCGGTTATGGCGACCTGATGAGTGCCCGGCGGCTCACATGCGAGACTTTGTCTCGACGTCGATTAGCCTGCCCGGAAATAAAACGTGCCGCCCGGAAAGGCGGCACGCGCCGAGTATCCTATCGCGATGCGATTACTGTCAACATGCCTTCGGCGGCTTTATTCATGCGCGAACCGCGGCGCCCCTCGCGCGAGAGTACAACAGCGCGACAGCCATGCTGCACAAAAACCGGAATTGCCGATTTCAATGCGGAACATGTGGACGGCAGACCCGGACTCTTGCGTCCG
This sequence comes from Afipia sp., assembly GCA_036398335.1. Classification (GTDB taxonomy): domain Bacteria; phylum Pseudomonadota; class Alphaproteobacteria; order Rhizobiales; family Xanthobacteraceae; genus Afipia. The sequence goes on from DASWQB010000166.1 coordinate 23,858, forward strand.
AGTCACGCCATATTGTAGCCTTGCGGCTGTTAGGTACGATATCTCGTGCGGCAGTTTTAATTTCGAGACCCTTCTGAGAGGCATCAACGCCGGTCGCTTTTGTGCGGCAAGCGAGGGCTAAGGGATTCTGCCGACAGGAGATTTTGAACTCACACGTGACGCAGCGCCTTAAGGCGCGGAAGCGCGGGTAGAAAAGGAACAGTGCGATGACGGTAATCAGTTGGACCGACGATCGCGTCGAGCAATTAAAAAAACTATGGGAATCCGGGTTGTCGGCGAGCCAGATCGCCGCCGAGCTTGGCAACATCACGCGCAACGCCGTGATCGGCAAGGTGCATCGTCTCGGCCTGTCTGGGCGCGCCAAGTCGCCGTCCTCGGCGGCGCCGCGCCAGCGCAAAGTCCGCCCGGCGCAAAACATGATGCGCATCAGCCGGCCGATGTCGCGCGGCAACACCGCGCTGGCGCATGTCTTCGAGGTCGAGGCGGAGCCGGATCCCATCGCCTTCGACAATGTCGTGCCGATGAGTCAGCGCCGCTCTTTGCTGGAATTGACTGAAGACACCTGTCACTGGCCTATCGGCGATCCCAGCAGCTTGGAATTCTTTTTCTGCGGTGGCAAGGCCGTGGCGAGCCTTCCCTATTGCGCACATCATTCGCGCGTCGCCTATCAGCCTGCCAGCGAACGGCGGCGCCAGCAGCCGAAGACGACACGCTGATCCGGACGGATTCAAAACGCCAAAAGCCGCGGAACACATGTTCCGCGGCTTTTTTATTTTAGAAAAACAAGAACCTATTCGGCCGCTTTGGCGAAGCGATCGTCGAGCGCATAGCCCGCGCCGCGCACGGTGCGGATCGGATCTTGCTCCTGGCCGGGATTGAGCAGCTTGCGAAGCCGGCCGATATGCACGTCCACCGTGCGCTCATCGATATAGATGTCGCGGCCCCACACGCCGTCGAGCAGTTGCTCGCGGCTGAAAACGCGGCCCGGATGTTCAAGGAAGAACTCCAGCAGGCGATATTCGGTCGGACCGAGATCGATCGGCCGGCCCGAGCGCGCGACACGGCGCTTCTCGCGATCCAGTTCGATATCTCCGTAATTGAGGACCGTCGCCAGCCGTTCAGGGCTCGCGCGGCGAAGCAGGCCCTTCACGCGCGCCAGCAGCTCCGGCACGGAGAACGGCTTGACGATGTAATCATCCGCTCCGGTAGCAAGCCCGCGAACGCGCTCACTTTCCTCGCCCCGCGCCGTCAGCATGATGATGGGGAGCTGCTTGGTTTCCGGCCGTGCCCGCAACCGCCGGCACAATTCGATACCGGACAGGCCCGGAAGCATCCAGTCCAGCACGATGAGATCCGGGATACGCTCCTTCAGGCGGGTATCCGCATCGTCTCCGCGGGCCACCGTCTCGACGTCGTAGCCTTCTGCATCGAGGTTATAGCGAAGCAGCGTGGTCAACGCCTCTTCGTCCTCAACCACCAGAATGCGCGCGCTCATAATATGCCTTTCAATCAGCCAACAGGCGATGCATTCGCGAATGTCGTCATGTCACCCTTCGGACGCTGGTCGGTGATGGCCTGACCTTCGATCATATAAAATACGGTTTCGGCAATATTGGTGGCGTGGTCACCAATGCGCTCGATGTTCTTGGCGCAGAACATCAGATGAATACAGAAGCCGATGTTACGCGGATCTTCCATCATGTAGGTCAGAAGCTCGCGGAACAGCGAAGTGCAGATCGCATCGACCTCCTCGTCGCCCTTCCAGACCGCCATCGCCGCCGGCAAATCGTGCGCGGCATAAGCATCGAGCACTGACTTGACCTGCGACTGAACGAGGTCG
>DASWQB010000167.1:0-5401 GCA_036398335.1 Afipia sp.
GTTCCCACGCGTTACTCACCCGTCTGCCGCTGACGTATTGCTACGCCCGCTCGACTTGCATGTGTTAAGCCTGCCGCCAGCGTTCGCTCTGAGCCAGGATCAAACTCTCAAGTTGGACTTGAAACTTTAAACCGGCTGATCACAACGTTTGACGAGGTCCCACCATACTTGCCGACCTAATTCTTTCGAACCAGACCAAGCATGCCATCCGCGATTCACATCGTTGATAGCGATGGTGTAACCTTTGAAACGTGTACCGCCGAAGTCTTTCGTCCTGCCCCAACCCATCGAAGAACAAAGTTCTTCAATAGCTGAGACCCGCAAGGACTCCGCCGTCCACGTTTCTCTTTCTTCATCTTTACTTGTCAAACAGCCCGGGACTGAAAGCCCCAATTTCTAACTCGGAAGCCTACATCCGACGACGAATAACAACCGACAACTATCGGCTGTTAAATCACTCATCATAATGAGGAGCTTCAAAGGAGCGCCATCATGCCCAAACCGTGGTAGGGGCAGCGCCGCTCCGGAGTGGGCGGTTTATAAGCCCGCCGATCTCCGCTTGTCAACGACATTGTCAATAAATCGTCGCATCGCGACGAAGAAATTTCAAACGGCTCTAAGTGCCGGTTTTATCGGTGTTTCATGCCGTACTTGAGCCACATTCCTGCGACGTTCTGGCAGTCTGGACGGTCGAAAGAATGCTCAAGGCGGTTTTAGAGCAGGCTTTTTTCGGCTAACAGATTCGTTCCCCGCGGGGGCGGCGGATAATCGGGGGCTAAAGTGCATCTTCTGGCGCTTGGTCCAGCTTGCAATAGCGACGCTATAACGTTGGGGACGGCGGTTTGGACCACAGAACGTCACGTGGGGGCCATTACGGACGCGCCGGGATGATCGATCTCGGGCACGAGCCTCCGCTATCTGTGGATGGTTCTGAAGCGGCCGTCATCGACCGTCGCCGCGTCTCCGTACAATGGTTCAGTGGCACCATCCTCACAGGACTTTGCGGCGCAGCCCTGATCGGCGGAGCTGTTTTTGCTTCGCTGGACGGCGAGATGACCTTCGCCAAAGTGCCCGAGCGCGTCGAAACCGCGCTGCGTGCATTAAGCGGCGATAAGGGTGTCGCCCGCAAAGCCGATCGCCTCCCCCCTCCCAGCGAATCCGCCGCAGCGCGCCAGGTCATTCGCGTCTCCACCGCCACTCGCGTCGGGACCCGCGAAATCATGCGGGTCAGGCCGTTCGTGCGTATCGCCGGCAACCTGACGATGACCACCAGCGATCTGTCCGCGAAAGTGCCCCCTTTCAACGCACAGCGTGTACTGACCGACGTCGCCAACGCCTCCACCCCCGACGGAGAAGATCCGAACACCGCCGCCGAGCCCGACGCCGAAGTCTCTTTCGTCACGCGCGATCTGGCCTCGGTTCTCCCGCGCGCCAAGATCGCCGCCAATGTCGCTATCGATGAAGTCCTGATGCGGGTGCGCGATGCATCGAACTGGCGCGGCAGCGGCGCTGTTCGTTATGCCTCCAATACGCCGTCCGATATCAAGATGGCTTATGCTTCCGAAGGCGCGATCGACCCCTATGCCGGTTTCGAGACGCGCCTCATCCCGGAAAACGTTACGCTGCTGTCGAAGACCAAGGATCAAGTTACCGGCGGCAATCCCTCCGGCGAGCGCATTCACGTCGTCAAGAAAGGCGACACCGTTCAATCCATCCTGCGCGATCAGGGAGCGTCCGCGACCGACGCCAATGCGATCGCGGCCCAGCTCGGCGCGCGCGGCCGTGACGGCGGACTGCGCGAAGGCCAGAAGCTGCGTATCCTGATGGCTCCGGCCGCCCCCGGGCAGGCGCTACAGCCGGTGCGGGTCATCGTCGCCAATGAAACCAACATCGACGCCGTCGCCGCACTATCAGATATCGGCAGATACGTCGCTGTCGATGTGCAGAGCTTCAACACCGTGACCGACACCGCAGCCAATAACGACGACGATGATGATGACGATGACGGCAGCGGCGTGCGGCTTTATCAAAGCATTTATGAGACCGCGCTGCGCAACAAGGTGCCGCAAAGCGTGATCGAGGACATGATCCGCGTTTATTCGTACGATGTCGATTTCCAGAAAAAAGTGCAGCCCGGAGATTCGTTCGAAGTCTTCTTCGCCGGAGAAGAAGAAAGCGCCCCGGCCAGCAACGAAAAGAGCGAAGTGCTTTATGCCGCGCTCACCACCGGCGGCGAAACGAAAAAGTATTATCGCTTCCAGACCCCCGACGATTCGGTGGTCGACTACTACGACGAGAGCGGCAAGAGCGCGAAGAAATTCCTGGTGCGCAAACCGGTCAGCAACGCGATCATGCGCTCCGGCTTCGGCGGACGCCGCCACCCCATTCTCGGTTACACCAAGATGCATACCGGCGTTGACTGGGCGACCGCCTACGGCACACCGATTTTTGCATCAGGCAACGGCACCATCGAAGTCGCAGGGTGGGAAGGCGGCTACGGAAAGTATATCAAGATCAAGCATCCTAACGGCTACGAGACCGCTTACGGCCACATGAGCGCATTTGCCAAGGGGATGGATCCCGGCACGCGCGTGCGTCAGGGCCAGATCATTGGCTTCGTCGGCTCGACCGGCATGTCGACCGGCGCCCATGTCCACTACGAAATCCTGGTCAACGGCCGCTTCGTCGATCCGATGCGCGTGAAACTGCCCCGCGGCCGCTCGCTCGACGGCCCGTTGCTGGCAAGCTTCGAGACCGAGCGCGATCGCCTCGACGGCATGATGATGACCCGCAACGCCCCGAAGCTGGCTCAAGGCCAAACTCCGGCTCCAACTCCGTCCGCGCTCTCACTGCCCGCGATCTCCAGCAGAATCTCCGCAACGCAAGCGAGCATGCGCTGACCGATAACTCGTCCTCATAAGAAAAAAGCCCGGTCCAGCGACCGGGCTTTTCTTTTACGCGGGATTCTCGGACTACCAGCGATAGCGCAGCGTCGCGACCACCTGACGGCGCAGGCCGTAGACGCAGGCGGGATCGACAGCCTGCTGAACGCATTGCGACACGTAGGTCTTGTCGAACAGATTGGTCGCATTCACTTGCAGTCTCGCCCCCTTCAGACGGGGATCAAGATTCTCCAGCTCATAGTGAACCGCCGCATCAAACAGCGTATAGGACGGCACGTTAAGCATCTCATTGGCCATGTCACCCCAGGTCTGGCCCGTGTAGCGGGCACCAAAGGCCGCACCGAAACCATTCAGGAAGCCGCCGCGGAAGGTATAATCCGCCCAGACACCTGCGATATCGTTTGGAATCCAAATCGGACGTTTGCCGAGATCATCCTGCAAGCTTTTGGTGACCTTGGGATTGAGGTGAGTATAGCTGGCGACGATATCGAGATTGTTCGTGATGCTGGCTTTACCTTCGATCTCGATGCCTTGCGAATGAACCTCACCGATCTGCGTCCGTAACAACGAGTTGTTCGGGTCAATGCTCAACATGTTCTGCTGCGTTTGATCAAAAACGGACAGTTGGACGAAGCCCTTGAACCAGGTCGGCTGATACTTGATACCGCCTTCGATCATCTCGCCGGTCGTCGGCTTGAGTGGAGCAAACGACGATGTCGTACCGACGTTCGGATTAAAGGACGTCGCGTAGTTTACATAGGGCGCAAAGCCCGCGCCGAGGTCATAAATAGCGCCGATGCGTCCGGTCGTGGCTGTGTCACTCTGTCTTACGCTATCCGATCCGCCGAAAATAAAATCTGTGGTCCCTGTTTGGCTGGTCGCGGTGTCGTAGCGAAGACCACCCACCACGGTCAGCCTGCCGACCTTGATCTGATCCTGAGCATAAATGCCGGTTTGCCGCAGTGATTGACGCGTATCGGCGTTTGAGAATGAGTTTGGATCGTCCAGAGGATTCAAGATGGGAGAAGCGCCATAGACCGGATTGAATACCGATAAAGCGGGGGCGCTATCTGGGGAGCACGGAAGACCAAGCAAACAAGTGATTTGCGAACTTTGCGCATCGAGCTGGGAAAAGGTGACGTATTGCGTATCGACACCGACAAGAACCTTGTGGTTGAGCCAGCCCGTATCGAATTTGAATTCAAACTGGGTGTCGGTCGTCAAAGAACCGATACGTTCCCGCCTCGCCTCTGCGTAGCGGTAAAGCGTGTTGTCCGTGTTGAGCATTAGCGGAAAAACCTGATTGAGCTCGCCGCTCGTTACGCTGTAACGGGTGTTCTGGCGCAGCGTGACCGCATCGTTGAAATGATGCTCAAACAACGAGGTTCCCGAAGCTGATTCGCGCGCGATCTTGTTGAAGTTCGTATCGCCGGCATAAAAGCTGGTTGGAATTTTTCCGTTCGGATTGAAGCCGAGCGAACCTGCGAACGGCACGAAGTTGTAGTACCCGACGCTCGGATCGTTCTGATAGTTGAACATGACCGTCCAGGTCGTGTCCTTGGTCGGACGCCACGTCAAAGACGGCGCGATGGAAAAGCGCTGATCCTTGACATGATCCACCTGGTTGCCCGCGTCCTTCGCGAAACCAGTGATACGGTAAAGAAACTCGCCGTCCTTATCGAGCTTCCCGGTCGAGTCGAACCCGCCCTGGATGCGATCGAAAGTTCCCCCCTGAAGCAGAACTTCGTTCGACGAAATCTCTGACGGACGCTTACTGACCAGATTCACGATACCGCCCGGCGACCCCTGTCCAAACAGAATCGAAGCTGGACCACGCAGAAGTTCGACACGCTCGATGCCGTACATTTCGGGTTGCGGCGGAAATGTCGAGGCGGAGCCAGGAAGGCGCATGCCATCGAGATACTGATCAAGGATGAATCCACGACCGTACATGATATCGAAGCCGCCGAAATTTCCCCGGTTTTCACCCGAGACCCCTGCCGTGTAACGCAACGCTTCTTTTGCGCTCTGTGCATTTTGTGCCTCGATCTGATCGCGAGTCACGATCGAAATCGACTGCGGCGTTTCGATGAGCGGCGTGTCGGTCTTTGTGCCCGTTGCGCTGCGGGTGGCAACATAGCCATCGACATGACTATAGGCAGTTTCAGGCCAAGGCGCTGTCGACGATGAGGTCGGTGCAGGTTGGACGACAGCGCGAGGATTTGGATTACGCCTGGAAACAGCGCGGCTGCGCTGCGGCGCCTGCGTTCTGTTCTGCGAGGGCTGGGCTTGGCGCTGCTGCGGGCTTTGCACAACGACCGGCGGCAGTGTGTTGTTATTTTGCGGTGGGCTTGCTGACGGAATAGCGCTTTGCGCCGAGGCCGTGGCAACCAATGCCAGATAAGAAACAGTCGTCAGCGCAACAAAATAAATGCCGTTCCGCTTCTGCGGAGTCTTGCCCACCATAGTCGCCCCCGAATTAACACCCGGAGTCAGCG
>DASWQB010000168.1:0-2048 GCA_036398335.1 Afipia sp.
TAGCTGGTGCGCTCCAAGGAACGATGGCGCCGACGACACCCAAGGGTTCGCGGCGGGTGTAGCTCAAGATGTCATCGCCAAGCGGCAAAGTATCGCCCTTGAGCTCGCCACCGAGGCCGCCGAAATAGCGAAATACCTCAACACATGTCAGAGCTTCCGGCCGCGCCTGGGTCCGCAAGGCATTGCCCGTCTCATGCGCGATGATTCTCGCCAGTTCCTCGTAACGCGCTTCGAGCTCGTCGGCGATCCGCAGCAATGCCTTACCGCGCTGAGAGGGCACCACCTTCTTCCAGCTCGGAAAGGCCTTTTCTGCCGCCGCGACCGCGCGCTCCACATCCTCTGCGGATGCGCGCGGCGTGTGACCGATGGTCTTGCGCGTTGCAGGCGATTCAACGGCAATGGTGCGGCCGTTGTCCGTCGTCAGGCAATTTGAGACTAATCAGGCGCTTCGAGAAGAGAGGCTCTGGCTCATCAGGGGTTAGAGTTTAAGCAGCCTGCAGGCGGTGCTGCAAGCGACGGTTCGCGATGGTGGCGAGTTTGATGCGTTTTCGTTCTGCGAGGATCGTTTGCGCTCTGCCAAAGTAAACGTCGGCAGGTGTGACGTTTTCGATGCTCTCATGATAGCGGATGTGGTTGTAGTGCTCGACGAAGGCCCCAATCTGTCGTTCAAGATCTCCTGGTAAATAGTAGTTTTCGAGAAGGATGCGGTTCTTCAGGGTTTGATGCCAGCGCTCGATCTTGCCCTGGGTTTGCGGATGATACGGTGCTCCTCGAACATGCCGCATGCCCTTGTCCTCGAGCCAGTCAGCCAGATCATCTGCAACATACGACGCACCATTGTCGCTCAGCAGCCTCGGTCGGTGCACAACGGTAGCGCTGTCGAGGCCCGATGCTGCCAGCGCCTGGTCCAGCGTGGCCGTGACGTCGGAAGCACACATGGTGGGACCAAGCCTCCAGGCCACGATGTAGCGCGAGAAGTCGTCGAGCACAGTCGACAGATAATACCAGCCCCAACCGGTGATCTTGAGGTAGGTGAAGTCCGTCTGCCAGAGCTGGTTGATGGCGGTGGTTTTGTCCTTGAACTCGTTCGCCGCCTTGATCACCACATAGGCCGGGCTGGTGATGAGGTCATGCGCCTTCAACAGCCGATAGACTGAAGCCTCGGAGACGAAGTACTTTTTCTCGTCAGTGAACCGCACCGCCAGTTCCCGCGGCGACAGTTCGGGAACCTGCAGCGCCAGGTCGATGATCTGGCTGCGAACGTCGTCCGGAATGCGATTCCAGACCCGATCCGGCTGGGAGCGATGGTCCGCCAGCGCTTCCAAGCCGCCCTCACGGTAGCGATCATACCAGCGATAGAACGTGGCGCGCGGGATGCCGAGCTTGGCCAGCGTGCGCTTGGCAGACAGATGTGATTGCTCGACCAGCGCGATGATCTCGGATTTCTCGGACGCAGGATATCTCATGCCTCGTCCTCCCCATCCTCGTTCATGCTTTTTTTAAGCAGACGATTTTCAAGGGTGAGGTCGGCCACCACCTCCTTCAACGCCGAGGCTTCCCGGCGCAGATCCTTAACCTCGCCGGACGTGGCGGAGCGCGCTGTGTCACCCGCCAGCCGGCGCTTGCCGGCCTCCAGAAACTCCTTGGACCAGCCGTAATACATCGAGGCGGCAATGCCTTCGCGGCGGCACAGCTCGGAGATGTTCTCCTCGCCGCGCAATCCCTCCAGCACGATACGGATCTTCTCTTCCGCCGAATACTGCCGACGCGTCTGGCGCCGAATGTCTTTCAGTACTTGTTCTGCGGGCGCTTTGCCCAGTCCGGATTTCTGTTTCATCTTCGCTCCTGACGGCTACGATGAACCAGAAATCCTCCCTTCGAAAAGTCCCTCAATTGGTCTCAGGGGCGCTGACGGCGAACAGGCGATGAACAGAGAACATACCATATAGCGGGTTTCAGGTAATAATCGCTGTGACGACCAATCCGGTGCACTGATCCCTAGCCTACCTGACTTTACTTTCTATCGATCGGTCTTTGGCGGATTTGTC
>DASWQB010000169.1:0-13730 GCA_036398335.1 Afipia sp.
ATAGAGTTCGCCGATCTTCTGCGACTCTGCAACGAAGCTCTCGTAAGCCGACTTGGCGAACTCGGTCTGCAATTCGATTGCCTTGTCGAGGGACTTCACGCTCGCAAACTTTTCAACGAACGCCTTGGTGTCTTCAAACGATTTCTTGGAGTAGTCGGTATAAGCGCTTGCGATGGCCTGAAAGCCGGTCGTAAACGTCTTTGCGGAAGCGGTTGCCGCTTCAATCTGCTCTTTGCTCTGCTGCTGCAGATCCTCAATCGTAGACATTGGTCGTCCTTTCCCAGACAAACGGTTTACATATTGCCGGGAGGTGCCCGGCTCCTGACCACGCTTGATTAATATTGCATCGCACAACGGAAGTCAAGATTATGTTGCGATGCACAATGATAAATTGTCTACAAAATCAGCAATTTCGGGAAACGGTTCGTTAACTTTTTGGAAACCCCCGCCCCTTACGGTGATTCCCTGTGCCCTTTCGGACTCCATAAAACTCAGAAAAGGCACGTCCGGCCAAGCTCTTAGCTGGAACCTCAAAGCTCCAGCCAAAGCGCCGCCGGCATTCGCATCGCAAGGACGACCCAGCCTTTCAAAACCAGGCTGCGCGCCGACCAAATTTGGCCTCAGAACGAGGCGATTGATCTGGGAATTGGACGGGGAAGTTCATGTTCGGTGGCAAATCGGCGGCCAATAGGTCCGCACGCTGCATCCTTTTGGGGCTCGCGGTCATTTCCGTCGGCGTGATCTGCACCACCGACAGCGCAGATGCGAGACGCCGTCATCACCGGCACCGCGGTAGCAGCCACGCCGAGCGTTCAAGCTACAGCCCGGCATTTTCCTCGATCATCGTCGACGCGAATTCGGGTGCGACGCTGCAAGCCAACAGCGCGGACAGTCAGCGCCATCCCGCTTCGCTGACAAAAATCATGACGCTCTATCTGCTGTTCGAGAAACTCGACAGTGGCAAGCTGAAACTTGACACGGCCCTGAACGTGTCCGAGCGCGCCTCCGAACAGGCGCCGACCAAACTCGGCCTGCGGCCCGGCCAGTCAATTCGCGTTGAGGACGCCATCAAGGGCATCGTGACTCGCTCCGCCAACGACGCGGCGGTCGTGATCGCTGAAGCGATCGCGGGCAGCGAAGACGATTTCGCCAAGCTGATGACGCGCAAGGCGCGCGCGCTCGGCATGAGCAAGACGACTTACGTGAACGCGTCCGGTCTTCCCGACGACGATCAGATCACCACCGCGCGGGATCAATCGACGCTCGGCCGCGCGATTCAGGACCGATTCCCGAAATACTACCGCTATTTCGCGACCGAAGCCTTCAATTGGCGTGGCACGTCGATCCGCAATCACAACAAGCTGCTGGGCCGCGTTGACGGTGTCGATGGCATCAAGACCGGCTACACCCGCTCCTCAGGCTTCAATCTCGTGACCTCGATGCATCGCGGCAACCGTTTTCTGGTCGGCGTGGTGATGGGCGGCCGCAGCGGCGGATCGCGCGACGCGATCATGCGCAATCTGCTCGCCGAGCATCTTGACGAAGGCTCGACAAAACGCACCGTTGCCGCCATCACCGAGCGCAACCAAGGCGACACCCGTCTTGCCAGTGCCGATGCGGACGACGCGGACGCGATGCAGACCCGCACTCCGGCCCCGGCCGCGACACCTGTTCCGGCTCCCGCTCCTGCGCGTCCAACACCGGTGGCCGTTCAGGTTCAGGGCGCGATCCAGACCGCATCCGCCGCTCCAGCCAAGCCTGTACCGCTCGCAACCGAGACGTTGTCTCAGGCTCCTCAAAATGCCGCGCCTGCTCCACTGACAAACGGCGTGATCGACTCGAAGTTTGCAACCGCGCCGGGCTCTGCCGAGCCCATGACTCCAGTGCGCGTGAAGACCGTGCAGGTTCGCATGAACGGCACCAAGCTCGCGGCCGCCGCCGAGCCGAAGACACTCGCACCTGCCGCCACCAGCACCATCACCGTTCGCGACACTGGGGCCGACACGCAGCGCGCGCCCGCACGCGCTGTCGAAACCCCGCGCGCCGTCAGCATCAACCCGCCCTTCCCGGCGCCGATCCCGATTGTGGTGTCGCACAATTCGCCGGGCATGGGACAAGGCTCGCTCGGCTATACGCCCGGCAGCAACCCGGCAGCATCGCCGCGCCCCACCACCCTGGCCAATGTTGAGTCTGGACGCGGTGCGCCGCCGACCACCCTGGCTGCACAGGCGCAAGCAATCGAAGCGCCCGCTCCCGTGCAACGGATGGCCGCGCTGACCCCGCCTGCTCAGCCTGAGATCACCCAGCAGAACGGCGCCATCAAGGCCACCACCCGCAGCGGCTGGATCATTCAGGTCGGTGCGCTGGAGAGCGAAAGCGAGGCCCGTCAGCGCCTTGACGCCGCTCGCGGCAGCGCGGGCAAGCTCCTCGGCCGCGCCGACCAGTTCACCGAAACGGTGGCGAAAGGCAACAAGACCCTCTACCGCGCACGTTTCGCCGGCCTCGACCAGGATTCGGCCGAAGCCGTCTGCCGCACGCTCAAGCGTTCGGACATCAGTTGCATCGCCATTAAAAATTAAGGCCTCAATACTCAAGCTTTTGAATGCCCGCGACGTTTTCGCGGGCGTTTTTCTTTACGGCTGCTCTTCGCACAAAGCAGACGAAAACCCTTTTTCAATGTTTGGTCTCTAAAACCTTAAATCTATCACCGACCACGCCGGACAACGGCGGGCGATCCCGGGGCATCAGGCAGAGAGAAAAGACAAACCGCTCGCAAGCGAAGCGTTCTGTTGCGTGGAGTTAGCTGCGATGCGTACGAAGAAGAGTGTCCTTGGCCTCATTGACTCGGGCCGCGAGGTACGTCGACCCCCCCTGGTCGGGATGAAGTTTCTTCATGAGTCCGCGGTGAGCCCGGCTGATCTCGTCACGCCCGGCGCCACGCTGCAGGCCCAGGATCTCATAGGCCTCCTCCGCCGTCATTTTGCCGCCCGCCGCCGATCCGCCGAACTCGCGGCGACCCCCTCCTGCCGCTGCGTCTTGCGCGTGCTCACGCCATCCGGCAAACCGGCGGTCAAGATAACTTTCCAGAAGGGCCCAGCTTTCGCCGTCGAAACCGCGGCCAAGAGCAAGCAATTGGTCGAGCGTGAAGTCATCGAGCGCGCGCCCCGCTTCGGGGCCGGCCGTCACACGCCCCTCAAGACCACCGGTGTCGTGGTCGAGCGTCATCTGTATAAACTTGGACCGTACCTCGGATTTCTGCCCGCTTGATTTGCGGGCATTTCCGGTCCAGTTGCCCCACGCCGAACCGATTGAAGAGCCGAACGGCGACCAGCCTAAAAGCCCGGCGCCGAAAATCGCGATCGGGATCGCAACCGCAAGTTCGCCCCGCACGCCGATAAACGCGGCAAAGGCCAGCGTCACCACACCGCCGCCGATCTTGATAAGGCGCGCCAGAAATTTCGGGTCGGCACCCTTGACGATATTGAGCGTCGCATAAATCAGCGCGACGGCAACGATGCCGGCAATCAGCGTGGGCATGGCGTAATGGTCGTCATGATTTCAGGCTTTCAAATACATCGTGGCATTATCGCAGTTGCGAGAGCAGCGCGGAAGCGCCTCGCTCGCTCTGCGACAACCGCGCCAGCGCGTCGCGGCCGCCCGCGGCATAGGCTGCGACCGCGCGCAGCAATTCGCGCAGTTGCGCCGCGGCTTCCGGATCGAACCGGCAATATGCGCCCCCTGACAGCTTCGCAATCTGGCGAAATGCATTTTCGGCGATCGGATCTCCGCCTTCCTGAAACATGAAGCATGGCACTTTGAGCAAACCCAGCTCACCGGCCTTGGCGCACAGCGCATCGATGTTCTCTTCCATCGCATCGCCGACGAACACGAGCGCACGCACGCCCTCCTTCACAGCTTCGCGCCGCGTCTCGCTCAGGACACGGCCGATCTGGGTGTGGCCGCCTTCAACATGGATCCTGGTCATCAGCCGCGCGAGTTGCCCGGTATCGGAAATCCACGCACTGGCACGGCATTCATTCAAGCCTCGGAAATAGACCAGCCTTACGTCGAGACCGCCGATGCTGCCCGCCTCACGGAACATGTCTGCCTGAAGCTGGCACGCCATGTCCCAGGTCGGCTGCCGACTCATGGTGGCGTCGAGCGCGAAGACCAGACGGCCGCTCTTGCCCCGGGCTTTTGACGCCAGCGCCCGGGCGTTCGAGACAAAGGCGGAAATCTCGGACGTGGACGACTTCGCTCCGGACAAAGATTTGTCCGCGCTCGAAACTGGCGCTTTAGCTGGTGTTTTAGGAGCAAACGCGTCGCCGGACATATATACTCGCAGTCAATACGAGCCCTATGTGGAGTGGGTTCGGCAACCCGTCAATCATCGAGCCGTCTTTGATCGTCTATCAGTACGGACGACGGCCTTATACTTCGATGCAAACCGCCAGCCGTCCGATCAGCGCCGCGAGTTCATCGAGTTTGGCGTCGTCGTGACGGCCAACCGCCTCGGCAAGCCGAGCGATACATTCGTCGTCACTCATCGAATTCACAATATGCGCGTCCATGCGCGGCGCCAACGTGGGCGAGGCATGGGAATCGGTTGAGAAATCAGCCATTCGAATCACCTCGTTCTGCGGTTCGTCCATGCTAACCAAGCACGGAGCATGCCAACACCCGATTATGGCGCATCAGCGGGCAGAAGAAGGAATTTTCGATCACATCTGCTTGCCCGTGCGGCAAACGAAGCCTGCAAATCCGTCAATAGACAGAACTGCCCGCGACCGGACCGGGAGGCCTAGGAACATCGATATTATCGGTATCGACCGGCGCTAGGTCACTGTCGTCACTCAGAAACCTGTCCAGCGTGCGTTCGATGGTGATCTTCATTTTTTCGGGGCCATGATCGGTCATGTCCGTGTGCTGAAATTCAGTGTTGACCACCGTAATGCCGGACTTCCGGCAAATCTCATCGCTCGGCACGACGCCGGGATCGGGCATAAAATTGGGATCTTTCGAGCGAAACGACAGGATTTTGAATGCGCCCACTGCCAAGGGTACGCGCAAATTGTCGAGGGTCACGATCCTCTTCACCTGCTCGGGATGCGCCTTGGCAAAATAAAGCGAGATGTCGCCACCATTGGAATGACCGATCATGGTGAGACGATCGAAGTCGGCATGCGGCTGAACCTTGGTGAGCGCATTGAGCACGAACATGATGTTGGAAACGCCGCGCTCATAAACCGGCTGGCGGCCGACATAAAGCTCGCCGTTCTTCGTCATCAAAGGCAAATCGCTGGACAGATCATGCTGGATGCTGACGGCAAGGTAGCCTTTGGCGGCCAAAAGATTGGAGAGAAACGAATAGTCGGTGAATTTGACGGTGTTGCCGTGATTGATGATGGCGACCGGCAATTGCGCCATACCGGCATTGGCCTTCATCTCCGAGTCGCGGCGTACGGCGATGCTGACATCGATCGGGCGATTTCGGGCGGCATCGTAGAAATGGAAAGTCTCGTGCCGGATCGCCCATTTGCTCGCGCTGAAATAGGCGCCCGTAAAGGCGAGAGCCAAAGCCAGAACGATGATCAGCGCGCGTTTCATCTGTTTCCCGACGCCATGCCGCAGTGTTTTTAAATTTCAGCTCCTTGTCGAGTGTCTTTATCACAGGGCGATGACATTCCTTTGCACTACATGTCTGACGCACGCGGCTTCACAACAAGACCGTTTGTGCGGCGCACAGGAAGATTTTCCGTTTTTTAATCTACGCGCAGCGATGCAGCAGGTTTCCGAAAACGTCGAAAAACCCATTGGAACCAGCTTCAAAGCCGATCCGACCAGGGTTCAGGATCGAACATCTAGGCAATCAGGCCATGCGTCTCGAGCGGCTGATCGACCTGGGCGAACCACTCGGCCCGGGCGGCGGCGCGGCGGCGGCCACGCTCGTCCAACGGCAATTTCAAATCCCGCAGGAGGTTCGTGACCTCTTCCCGCGCCGTGACGTGGGCCATGTTCGGGCGCGTGCCGAGTGTTGCCTCATCGAGTTCGTCGAGCGCAGTCAGACCGCGTGGGAAGAATTCGCGGTAGACCACCCGTTCGGCAAAACCGTCCACGGGACGGAATCCGAGGCGGAATGACAATTGATCGAGCCCCTCGGCGACCAGTTGCTTGTTGCGCGAACCCAGCATCGACAGGCGATTTCGCACCACGATCCAGTCGGTGCTGGCGCCGTCAAGGGTGCGGCGCTGCTTACGGGCCTCCTTCACCATGGTAGAATAGTGGCTCTCGCCGGTAACGGAATAAGTGGCCGGGTCCACCGTGCCGAGCACATCGAAATCAAGAAAGCTGTCGTTCAGCGGCGTAACCAGCGTGTCGGCCATCGCATGGGCCAGTCGCATCAGGTAGCTGTCCGACCCTGGTGTGTCTATCACGATGAAATCATGCGTATTTTCCGTCGCGTTGACGGCATCCGAGAATTGCGCAAACTCCGACAGCTCATTGTCGCCGATCTGCATGCTGGAGCCGATTTCAATGCAGCGATGGTCAGGAATTTCCAGATCGATGTTGCTGCGCCGTGCCCAGGCCTTGCGGTTTTCGATATAGCGCGTGAAGCTCTGCTGGCGGCAATCCAAATCGATGGTGGCGACACGCTGTCCGGCTTTCAGCAGAGCGACAGCCACATGAAGCGCGGTGGTCGATTTACCCGACCCGCCTTTTTCATTGCCGAGCACCACGACGTGCGCCGACCGCGACCCCGGATTTGCCTGCAGAAGCATGAACTCCCCCTGTGGATATCTTCAAATCATGCAGGCCGCCGGTCAAGCGAAATGCGCAACGGGCGCCGGTTCATCATGAATCCGCCCGGTAATCGTCCGGTCCCGCCAAATCATCCGCGCAAGACAGAGGACCTCGCCGCGCAAGCAGGCATTCGGTAAGATCGGATATCGAAGATGCCCGCCGAAGACCGCGCCCTCCTTCATTTGACGGATAAAATGTCCCAAGCTCCCCTCATCGCACGCACGATTCCTGCTCTTCACCGCGTCTGCAACGATTTGAAAAAACGCAATGCGACGATTGCGCTTGTGCCTACAATGGGCGCGCTCCATGACGGCCATGTGTCGCTGGTTCGGCTCGCGAAAAAACGCGCCAAACGTGTGGTGGTGTCGGTGTTCGTGAATCCCGCGCAGTTCGCACCGCACGAGGATTTTGGCGCGTACCCGCGCACATGGAAGGCCGACCTCGCAAAATTGCGGGACGAGAACGTGGACCTTGTGTGGAATCCGGATGTCGCCACGATGTACCCTGACGGCTTCGCGACCCGCATCGTGCCGGAAGGCCCTGCAACCGCAGGACTAGAGGATCGTTTCCGCCCGCATTTCTTTGGCGGGGTCGCGACCGTGGTCACCAAACTGTTCACGCAGGTGCGGCCCGACTTCGCGCTGTTCGGCGAAAAGGACTATCAGCAGCTCAAGGTCATTGCGCGAATAGCGCGCGATCTCGATCTTGGCGTGAAGATCGTCGGAGCGCCGATCGTTCGCGAGCGTGACGGGTTGGCGATGTCATCGCGCAATGTCTACCTTTCACCCGAGGAGCGCCGCATCGCGCCGACGCTGTTTCGGGTGATGAAAACAACAGCCAAACGTATCCGCGCCGGCGAAGCCTTCGAGGCGGCGTTGCAGATGGGCGAGCAGGAGATCAACTTGGCCGGTTTTGCGCTCGACTATCTTGAGGCACGGCACGCCGAAACGCTGGAACCGATTTCCAGTCTGAAGGAAGGTCCGGCGCGGATGCTGGTCGCCGCGCGGATCGGCACCACACGGCTGATCGACAACATCAAAATTTAGAGCAGCCCCAGCTCGCGCAGTTCGCGTTTCATCGGCTCGGGCATGCGCGCGATGCTGGCGGCCGCGCTCCCAAGATCGGGCGGCGCGCTTTTGGGATCGAGATAGCGCCAGCCCTGAAACGCCCGCATCGGGCGCGGTGACACCGCGATCAGCTTTGGCTGCATCACAAGACGGCAACGTCCGATACCGTCTTTGTCACGGAACGGTTCGATACCGATCAGTTTCTGCCTTGCAGCGATCTCGCCCTTGATGACCCAATAGATCGAACCCCCGTCCAGCAATTCCGCGTCACGTTTGGGCGTCATGCGGGTGGTGTGGATGTAACGTGCCGGCAGTCCCTTGGCCCTCGCCTGTCGCGAGCGCTCGGCGACCCACTCTTTCAGGTCCTTGAATGAGGTCGAACCGACACTGAGCTTGATGAGATGAAGAGGCATGACGCAAAAGAACCGGCGGCAGATGAATCCGAACGGGGCCGCTCAGTTATCGTCACTCGCCGCGGGCGGTGCAAGCGATGCGGGAGCCTGTGCACGAGGTTTCTGTGCAGGAGGCTTTTTGGCCGCGGACGGCGCGGCGCCCGTGCGCGATGCAGCGTCCTCAGCGGTTTTCGGTGCGGCCTGCGGCGGCGACGCCGGTTCCGGGGTCATGATGTTGACCGGCGGAATCGAAGCGGAGCTTGCCGGAAAATCGCCTGACAGCGGCTTGCCGCTTGGGACGCTCGGCGCCAGCGCAGACGTGGCGGACGGCGCGCTGACGAGAACTGGCGGTGCATTCCATGATGGCAGGTACTGGCCGATAAAACCTTCATAGGTCTTCTCGGTCATGTTCACCGAGATCTGAGCCGTGTTGGTCAGCGACTGGAAGAACGGGCACACCGACAGATTGCATCCATCGCGCACGGTCAGCACCTGCGCGATCAGGCCGTAGCGGTCGCGTTCCACCGCGCGGCGCAGCGCCTGCAGGTCAGGCGTCATAACTTTATCGGCGGCGGCAACGTTGCCATAGGAGGCCAGGCGGGTGACTTGCGAGGCCGCATAAGACACGGCGGCGGCAGTTGAATCCGCCGAGGCGAACACAGCTTTCTCGCAGGCGTTTTCTACATTTTCCCCCGCCAGCCCATCGAGGCACGACAACGCGGCCGGCCCCGCTACAGATTGCAACGAGAGGCGGCCTCGGCCCGCATCGTTAGCGGCGCTGCTGACGGAAGACGATCGCATCATGGCGATGGCGGCGATGCCGACCGCCAAAAGCGTGATGACGATCAAAGCGCCGTTGGCAGCCGATTTCTCGGCGCGCAACATCGTGATGACGAGGATCACCGCGAAGAAAGCAGCCGCGATGAGGGTCAGCCACATCGGAAAATTCGGCGAATTCCAAAGTTCGAAAAGCGAAGCGGCCCAGGCGCGATTCATGCTCGATGTCCTTTAGGGCCGTACACTTCAAGCCGCCCTTCGGGTTTCAATGCCTTCAGGCCGGACCGGGGGCGCCGCAGGACGCAGCGCAAGCCTCAGGAGCCGGCGAGCTGGCTTTCCTTGGCGACGCGCTCGAAAGCTTCGGTCGAGCTTTTGATGCGGTACTGGTAGTCATCGCCATCGGTGGGAAGCAGGCGGATCACTTCATAGGTGCCGCTGGCTGCGGGACGCGCGACATTGCTTGCGGTGAAATAAACGGTCTCTCCGACGACGAACTTGTGCTTCAACACCCTGCTCCATACGCAAAACGCGAAATTTCAGGTGACCGATCTGCTGCCGGCCATCCAAAGACGCCGCGTTGCGTATACCACGCACGGGGTGGTTTTGGCCAGCCAAACCAAGCATGGCAAATACGCGAATTTGGCAGGGATTTCAGTACGATAGTTTGAATTCACCATGCGGCCAGCATAGGCCCATGCGGGTCCGCCGCGGCCTTTCAGGTCACGGCGGAAATTATTTATTTGAAATCAATACCTTAATGTCTCAAGCCGTGCGCGGCAGGGTGCCGTTGGGGCTGGCCTTGTCGACGGCTTTCGGCAGGTACTGTGCCAGCACCGGGCCGATCTGGTCGATCGGAATGCCATATTTGGCAGCCAATTCCTTCACTTGTGCGTTGCCGAGAACTTCCTGAAGCTGTTCGCCGGTGATCGGGATGTTCCTCCCGTCGCTGAGCCAGGACTTCACCTGATCGCCGTAACCGGCCTGCTGGAGCTTGTTGACGATCGCCGACAATCCGCCCTGGCTGCCGTCGCCGAGCACCTGATGAAGCACGCTGGCCTCCAGCTGGCTTCCTTCCGGCGTCGCAAGCCAAGCCTTGATCGTATCTAAAATTCCCATAATCGAATCCTCGTTCGGAAATGATCGCTCACGAAAATCCAAACGCACTTCGCGCCGCGCCGTCAAGCGCGCGGGGGCGGATATTTCAGCCACTTTTCCGCGAGCGAAAACCGTCCCGGATCGTCACATTACAACCGGATTACAATGGCGTTAAATTTAATCCGTCTCGAACCGTTCGATCAGCAGCGTCTCGGCCAGCGCCTCGCGCGTCCATTGCGCGATGGCGGGGTGCGCGAGCATCGCTTCCATGTAGTGTGCCACCTGCGGCTTCACCTCAACGGCGTAGGTGCGAAAGCGATGGACCACCGGCGCGTACATCGCATCCGCTGCGCTGAACGCGCCGAACAGAAACGGCCCCTGATGCGCGTAAGCTTTGCGGCAATCGCTCCACATCTCCTGAATACGCGCGATGTCGGCCAGCGCATCGGCCGACAGCTCCTTCGCACGGATGGGACGATGGATGTTCATGCCGCATTCGCGGCGCAGCGGGCCGAAGCCGCCATGCATCTCCGCGCTGATGGCGCGGGCGTGCGCCCTCGCCGCGCGGTCTTCGGGCCAAATGCGCGCGCCGGGAAAACGTTCGGCGACATACTCGATGATGGCGAGCGAATCCCATACCGTGATATTGCCATCGACGAGCGCGGGCACCTTGCCGGACGGCGTGACGTCGAGGATGCGCTGCTTGTCGGCGGCGCCCGTATAAAGCGGGATCATGGCCTCGTCGAAAGCGATGCTTGAGGCCTTCAACGCCACCCATGGACGCATCGACCATGACGAATAGTTCTTGTTTCCAATGAAAAGTTTCAAAGTCATGCCATGCACTCCAGCTATGACGCCACTCTCGCACACCGGGGCGGAACCGATCAACCGCGCGCCGTATTGGCCGTGTGAGAGCTGCAAGGATCGCGGATAAGGATCGCGGATGATGAGTCTTTTCACAACGCCCGACATCGTCGCGCTCGCAGGCTTTATCCTGGCGTGGGCGGTTTATGCCGTGACGCTGGAGCGCACGGCACACGGCCGGGACAGCCTCAACGCGCGCATGAGCATCTATCGCGAAGTCTGGGTCCGCCGCCTGCTCGACCGTGAGACGCGGATGATGGACATGCAGATCATGCTCTCGCTGCAAAACGGCACGGCGTTCTTCGCCTCCACCACTTTGCTTGCCATCGGCGGCGGGCTGACCCTGCTCAAATCCACCGATGAGGCGGTGTCGGTATTCTCTTCTCTGCCGCTCGGCATTCAGGTCTCCGCCGCGTTGTGGGAGGTCAAGTGCATCGGCCTTGTTCTCATTTTTGTCTATGCGTTCTTCAAATTCGCATGGGCCTACCGGCTGTTCAATTACGTGGCCATCATGCTGGGCGCGATGCCATTCGCCTCCAAGCGCGACACGCCCGAGGCGCAGTCGCATGTGATGCGCACCACGCGGCTGTTTCAATCGGCGGGGCGGCATTTCAATCGCGGCCAGCGCGCATTCCTGTTCGCGCTCGGCTATCTTGGATGGTTCATCGGACCTTACGTTCTGATGATCTCCACTTTGGCGGTTGTGATTGTGATGTGGCGGCGGCAGTTCGACTCCGATGCCCGCAAAGCTCTCATAAAATAGAAGCTCTTACTTAAGTAACGGCAGCCCTGAATAACCGCGCTTGCGCGGCCTGTTGCGATCCGGCATGGCAATGCGATGCCGCATCGCGATTCGAAAATGTCCAAATCCCAAATTTCCCCCTCAAGCGATCTGCCACCCTCCGTTCAGTCTCTGGAGGACGCCATCCTCGCTGTGCTGACGCGCGCGGGCGCCAAGACTCTGAGCGCACCGGAAATCGCGCATGCGATCGTTGAGGATGGAGACGCGCACGATGGCGACTGGCACGGATTGCTGGTGCCGATCCGCAAGGCGGCAGTGACGCTCGCGCAAGCCGGCCGTCTCATCATTTATCGCAAGGGCAAGCCCGCCGATCCCGATGATTTTCGCGGCGTGTACCGGCTGGGCTTGCCGAGACACGATTGAAGACGTGAAACCGTGGATTCGTCGTGCCTCTGTAATCGGGCCGACCGGAGCTCCGTGGATTGACCGCAAGCAAACGTTAAGCGACTTCACAGCATATTATGGGCGGCAAGATCGGAGACCGGCAAAACGCTGACAATACAATCGGAAGGTTGGCCGAAATGCTCAAATTCCTGAAATACTGGTTCTGGGATATTGATGAAGCGCCGCATCCGATTGGTCCGATCGGATTTGCGATCATGGGATATTCCTGTTGTTCTGTATAGGGATGTTGACTTATCACGACCTTGTGCATCGGTAGATCAGACAATGATGCAGCATCCTAACCCCGCCAAAGCGGGGTTTTTTGAGTCCCGGCCCGACGCGCAATGGTCGCAAAAACCATCGTCTATTTTCTTTAGTGAACGCCCTTTTCAATTGAGGTAATGACGTTGGCCGAAGCAACTGCCCGCCACTAATCTTCCCTGGAAGGAAACTGCATGGCCACCGCACGACTTGCCGCAAGGCTGAGCTTGATCGCCCTCGGGTTGCTTCCCGGCTTCGCCAATGCGCAGGAGCAGCGATCAGATCCCGGCCCGTTGACCCTCGCGCGGCAAGGCAGCTTTTTCGTCGGTGGGCGGGACGTAAAGTCCGACACGCTCTCTACGCTGCCGATCTATGCAGCTTCCGGCACCATCACGATCGATCAGATGTATGTTCGTTATCAGGTGCCGGCGGGACAATTGAAACTTCCGATCACGCTGATCCATGGCTGTTGCCTCACCGGCAAAACCTGGGAGACGACGCCGGATGGCCGCATGGGATGGGACGAATATTTCGTCCGTCACGGCCACCCCACTTATATCATTGATCAGGTCTGGCGCGGCCGCTCGGCCGGTGACATCTCGGCGATCAACGCGGTGAAGAGCGGCAAGGCGCAGCTCGACACCTTGCCAACGCTGTTCGCCGCCGGGCATGAAGGCGCCTGGGCGATCTTCCGTTTCGGCAAGGAATATCCGCAAACCATGCCGGGGTTGCGTTATCCGCTCGCAGCACAGAACGAATTCTGGAAGCAGATGGTGCCGGACGCGAGCGCGAACCTGCCGACACCCAATCCGACCGTGCCCGCCCTCTCCGAGCTCGCGCAGAAGATCGACGGCACGGTTTTGATGAGTCATTCGCAATCCGGCATCTATCCGTTCCAGACTGCGGAGCTAAATCGAAAAGGCATTGCGGCTATCGTCTCCATCGAGCCCGCAGCCTGCCCCAAGCCGACCGATGATCTGAAGCCCTACGCCGGCCTGCCGATCCTGATTCTGTTCGGAGATTACGTCGATGAGTTTCCGCGCTGGGCTCCCCGGCTGGCGAACTGCCGTGCCTTCGCGGAAGCTGCCAATGCGGCCGGCGGGAAAGCTAAAGTGCTGGTGCTGCCCGAGATCGGCATCAAGGGTAACAGCCACATGTTGATGCAGGACGACAACAACCTCGACATCGCCGATATCCTGCTCGACTGGATCGACAAGAACGCGACATCCTCGCACTGAAGATCGCAAGAAGAGGCAAAGAGAACTGCGTTTGGATGCCGTTAAAGCG
>DASWQB010000170.1:0-4054 GCA_036398335.1 Afipia sp.
TGCTGGTCGAGGGCAACAACCGCATTTCCGGTATCATCAAATATCTGACCCAGTCGACCTGGTCGCATTCGGCGCTTTATGTCGGTCCAGTGGACGGCGCGAGCGAGCCGGACGGCGAGCCCCACGTCATGATCGAAGCCAATGTCGGCGAAGGTGTCGCCACCGCACCACTGTCGAAATACCTGACCTTTCACACCCGCATCTGCCGTCCCGTAGGGCTGACCTATGAGGACCGCGCTACGGTATGCCGCTACGCGATCAACCGGATCGGCTTCGGATACGACACCAAGAACATCATCGATCTCATGCGCTATCTGATTCCGCTTCCGCTGCCGCAGCGTTGGCGGCGGCGAATGATCTCGCTGGGTTCGGGCGATCCGACCAAGATCATCTGCTCGGCGCTGATCGCGCAGGCTTTCGGCGCGGTGCGCTATCCTATCCTGCCGCGCATCACCCGGGCCGGCAGCCGGCAGGCGCGGCGAGAAATTCTGCATATTCGAGACTCCTCGCTCTATATGCCGCGCGATTTCGACATCTCGCCCTATTTCGAGATCGTCAAACCGACCATCGTGTATGGCTTCGACTACACCACGCTGCACTGGGCCGACACGCCAAAGCCGCCCGCGGAGGTGGCGGGCACCGATGATCCCTTTCCAGAGGGAATCTTCGAAGCGCCCGACCTCGCTCCTGACAAAATGGAAGACGACATTGAAGACGATCTGGCGGCGGCTACGGCGCAGAACGTAGCCTCACGTGCTCTCGAACATGCGGCCTAGTGTGGCTGGTTCAGAAGTCCGAGGTCGAACGTGGTACGACGCGGGACGAACCTCGGATTCAGGACACTTGCGGCACTTTAGCCGCGCGCCGAACTCATTGAAAATCGCACCGTGAACCTTTAACTCTCCGGAAGTTCACGGAGACGAGACGATGTTCGATGCCGCCACCAAGGCGCTGACGCAAATCCTGTCGCCGCCGATGCGTGCGATCCTCTGGAAGTCTGTCATCCTCGCATTGCTGCTCATCGTGGTCGTGGCGATCGGCCTGCAACGCCTGCTGAACTGGTTCGCGGGCTCCGGGGAAATCTGGGCCGAACAGATGTTGGGTCCGAACTTTCATACCGTGCTCAATATTCTGGCCTGGTTCGTATCGATCGCCGCCGGCCTCGGAATTCTGTTCGGCGCGATTTTCCTGATGCCGGCCATCACATCCCTGATCGCCAGCATCTTTGTCGACGACGTCGCCGACATTGTGGAGCGGACCCACTATCCCGCCGAGAAGCCCGGCAAAGCGCTGCCCATCGTTCAGGCGACAATGGAGGGCATCAAGACATCGCTTTTGACTCTCGTTGTCTACCTCGTCGCGGTGCCGCTGGTGCTGATATTCGGCATGGGCTTCCTCGTGTTCTTTATCGCCACGGCATGGCTTCTGGGGCGCGAATATTTCAAATACGCCGCGCTGCGCTTTCGCCCGCTGAACGAGATGGAGCAGATGCGCAAGCAACACGCTGTGACCATTTTTACGGCCGGACTATTCATTGCCGCCTTCGTCTCCATTCCCATCGTCAATCTGGCGACACCGTTGTTCGGCATGGCGTTCATGGTTCACATGCACAAGCGCCTGTCGGGACCCCGGCCTGAACTGATCGAGCCCGCGCGCAAGGCCAGCATCACGATCGGCTAAATCGAACGGGCAATCGCCTTTTTCGATGAGTAGCAAGATCGAAATGAAGGCGCGGAATATCCGTAACGAAATAATGCCTCACTGCGTATGAAGTCATAGTGCCGCGATCCCAATGCGGTCATTTGATCCGGAAAAAGGCGCAAGAAATGACCCTGTTCGTGCTGGCCTATCTCGGCGGCGTCTTGACCATCGTCAGCCCCTGCATCCTTCCCGTGCTGCCGTTCGTATTCGCCCGCGCGGACCGTCCATTTTTGCGCAGCGGCCTGCCGATGCTGATCGGCATGGCGATCACCTTTGCCGCGATTGCAACGCTGGCGGCCGTCGGCGGCGGATGGGCTGTGCAGGCCAACCAATATGGCCGCTGGCTCGCCATTGCACTGCTGGCCGTGTTCGGACTGACGCTCCTGTTTCCGGAAATATCCGACCGTTTGACACGGCCGCTCGTCGCACTGGGCGCGCGGCTCTCGCAATCCGCCGAGAACGATGCGGCGGCCAGCGGCTCAACCATCCTTCCGTCATTGCTTCTTGGTGTTGCCACCGGCTTGCTGTGGGCGCCCTGCGCGGGACCGGTCCTCGGGCTGATCCTGACAGGCGCAGCGCTTCAGGGCGCCAATATCCAGACATCGCTTTTGCTGTCGGCCTATGCTGCGGGTGCTGCGACATCGCTGGCGCTGGCGCTTCTTGTGGGCGGTCGCGTGTTCGCGGCGATGAAACGTTCCATCGGGGTTGGCGAATGGGTCCGGCGCGGCCTGGGTGTCGCGGTGCTGGCGGCCGTGGCCGTCATTTCACTCGGACTCGACACGGGTGCCCTGACGCAAATTTCGCTCGCAAACACCAATGCGATCGAACAACGCCTGCTCGATCGATTTCACTCCGCCGTGGCCGATAATTCCAACTCAGCGGCAACCGAGGCAAACACGGCCCTCAAACTCGACGCGTTGCCGGTTGAAGGCCAGATGCCAGCACTGTCCGGCGCAACGGCGTGGCTGAATTCGCCGCCGCTGACCACCGAGCAATTGAAGGGCAAGGTCGTTCTCGTCGATTTCTGGACTTATTCGTGCATCAACTGCCTTCGCACGCTGCCATATGTTCGCGCATGGGCGGAGAAATACAAGGATCAGGGGCTTGTGGTGATCGGCGTGCACACGCCCGAATTCGCCTTCGAGAAAAATATCGACAATGTGAAAAAAGCCGTCGCGGATCTGAAGGTCGGGTATCCGGTCGCCCTCGACAATGATTTTGCGATCTGGCGCGCGTTCGACAATCAATACTGGCCGGCGCATTATTTCATCGATGCAAAAGGCCAGATTCGGCATCATCATTTTGGCGAGGGAAATTACGACGAATCCGAGCGCGTCATTCAGCAGCTTCTCGCGGAAGCCGGAAAACCCGTTGCGTCTCCATCTCTCGTTTCGGTCAAGGCGTCAGGAGCAGAAATGGCGCCCGGCACCGCGAGCGACGTCAAATCACCGGAGACTTATATCGGCTATGAGCGCGCGGAGAATTTTATCTCGCCCGGCGGAGCAGTGCGGGATTCGCGCAGCGTATATACCGTCGGCATGCCGCGGCTCAATGAATGGGGGCTAACCGGAGACTGGGCGATTGAAGACGAGCGCGCCGGCCTCAACGCGGCTGGCGGAAGCATCGTCTATAAATTCCATGCCCGCGACTTGCATCTGGTGCTCGGTCCCGCGCCGGATGGAAAGCCAATTCGCTTCCGCGTCACCGTCGATGGCGCAGCGCCCGGCAACAATCACGGCACCGATATCGATGCGGATGGGCGGGGTGTCGTCACGCAACAGCGACTTTATCAGCTTGTGCGACAGAGCGGCGAAGTGTCCGACAAGACCTTCGAGATTCAATTTCTCGATCCCGGCGTGCAGGCTTACGCATTCACCTTCGGCTAGGCATGATCCTGAAAGGTGAAAACCGGCTTTCGGATAAGATCATACTCAGATCACGGATAATTCGCCTATGCATGGCCGCCGAGAAAAACAGTCTTCTCCGGCCAGCGGCACAGATCGTTGATGATGCACTTTTCACACAGAGGCCGTCGCGCGACGCAGGTGTAACGCCCGTGCAGGATCAGCCAATGATGAGCGTGGCGCATGAATTCGTCCGGCACGATCTTGAGCAAGCCCAGCTCGACTTCGAGCGGAGTCTTGCCCGGCGCCAGAGCCGTGCGGTTTCCGACGCGGAATAAATGCGTATCGACCGCGATGGTGGGCTCACCGAACGCAATGTTCAAAACGACGTTCGCGGTTTTGCGCCCGACACCGGGCAGCGCCTCCAGCGCCTCGCGCGTGCGCGGCACCTGACCGTTGTGATTGGCGATCAACTGCTCTGATAGCGCGATGACGTTCTTGGCCTTGTT
>DASWQB010000171.1:0-3559 GCA_036398335.1 Afipia sp.
CGTTGGGATAGAGAAAGCCGTCGGTCGTGACCAAATCGACCTTCGGCCTCGGCGACCATCTGGCGAGCAACGCCTGCAACACGCGAGCGGTTGTCGATTTTCCGACCGCCACCGATCCGGCGACCCCGATAATGAATGGCATCTTGCGATCGCGGATGCCCAGAAAGCGCCGCTGCGACACGAACAAACGCTGCGCCGCCGAGACATAGTCCGACAACAGACGCGACAGCGGGAGATAAATCTCCTCGACTTCCTTCATGTCGAGCCGGTCGTGCATGGAATGCATGCGCGAGATTTCGGTCGCCGTAAGGGTCATCGGGGTGTCGTCGCGCAACTTCGCCCAGTCGGATCGCGAGAACGTCCGGTAGGGATCGTAGAGTTGCTGTTCGGCTCTCACATCCATGAGCCAACCTTTCTTCAGTCCCGCTGACGCGCGGCCTTCTCTTCAAGTCCGGACATCTGCGTACGCTCCGCGAGCACCGCTTCGACATCGGAAAGCGCGATGCCGCGCGCTTTCAGCAGCACCAAGAAATGAAACACCAGATCGGCGCTTTCAGCGATCAGATGTTCGCGATTATTCTCGACCGCAGCGATCACGGTTTCGACAGCTTCTTCGCCGAGTTTCTTGGCGCAATATTCCGCGCCCCTGTCGAGCAACTTGCGCGTATAGGAACCCTCGCCTCCGCCGGCAGCGCGGGCGTCGATAATCGCAGCGAGATCCTGGATCGAAAAACGGCTCATGACGGGCTTTCTATCACCGGAATGGCGGGGACGTTACAAAAACGTCATTAAAGACGTCATGGATCGAGCCGCATCGGAAGGCCGGCCCGGACCATGTGTTCCTTGGCCTGCCGGACCGAAAATTCGCCGAAATGGAAGATCGAGGCGGCCAGCACCGCCGTGGCGTGGCCGTCACGGATGCCTTCCACCAGATGATCAAGGTTGCCGACGCCACCCGACGCGATCACCGGCACGTTAACGCTATCCGCGATGGCACGGGTCAGCGGGATGTCGAAACCTTGACGCGTGCCGTCTCGATCCATTGACGTCAGCAGGATTTCGCCCGCGCCGAGCGCGACCACTTCCTGCGCATATTCGACGGCATCGATCCCCGTTTCCTTGCGCCCGCCATGGGTGAAGATTTCCCAGCGGTCCGAGCCACGCGCGCGCTTGGCGTCGATCGCGACCACGATGCATTGATTGCCGAACTTCTCCGCGGCCTCCTTGACGAAGTCACGGCGGCTGACAGCGGCGGAATTGATCGAAACCTTGTCGGCACCGTAGTTCAGCAAGGTTCGAATATCCTCGACCGCGCGCACACCGCCTCCGACAGTGAGCGGCATGAAGCAGGCCTCCGCGGTGCGCCGGACAACATCGAGGATGGTGCCGCGATTCTCATGCGTCGCGGTGATATCGAGAAAGCAAAGCTCGTCCGCGCCTGCGGCGTCATAGGCGATGGCCGCCTCCACGGGATCGCCGGCATCGCGCAGATCGACAAAATTGACGCCCTTGACGACACGGCCGTCCTTCACGTCGAGGCAGGGGATGACACGAACCTTGAACATCTAGGCCGCCGTTCGTGCTGCGCGGATCAAAGCCAGAGCCTGTGCCGGATCGATCCGGCCGTCATAAAGCGCACGGCCTGAAATCGCGCCCTCGAGCTTTTTTGCACCGGGTGCGAGAAGAGCCCTTACGTCTTCAATTGAAGCGAATCCGCCGGAGGCGATCACCGGAATCGAAATACTCTCCGCAAGTGCAATCGTTGCCTCAAGGTTGAGGCCTTTCAGAAGTCCATCACGCGCGATGTCCGTGAAAATGATCGCGGCAACGCCGGCATCCTCGAAACGTCTTGCAATGTCGAGCGCCGTCACGGTGGAGGTTTCGGCCCAGCCCTCGACCGCGACCTTGCCGTCGCGCGCGTCGAGACCAACCGCGACATGGCCAGGATATTTTTTTGCGGCTTCTTTCACGAAGGCCGGATCGCGCACCGCGGCGGTGCCGATGATGACGCGGCGGATACCTTTATCCAGCCAGGCTTCAAGCGTCGCCATGTCGCGAATCCCGCCGCCGAGTTGCACGGGCATTTTCACGGATTTCAGCATCGCCTCGACCGCCTGCGCATTCATCGGCTTGCCGGCAAACGCGCCGTCGAGATCGACGACATGGAGATATTCGAATCCCTGCCGCTCAAACGCCGCCGCCTGCGCGGCCGGATCGAGATTGAACACCGTCGCGCGCGCCATGTCGCCCTGCTCGAGCCGCACACACTGGCCGTTCTTCAGATCGATTGCGGGAAAAAGAATCACGGCTTCCACTTGAGAAAGTTCGAGATCAAAGCCAGCCCGAAACGCTGGCTTTTCTCAGGATGAAACTGCGTACCGATCATGGTGTCCTTCGCGACAATCGCGGTGACCGCGCCGCCATAATCGGCGCGCGCCACCACGTCGTTCTCGTTGGCGGCCTTCAGATGATAGGAGTGCACGAAATAAGCGTGACGACCCTTGTCGCCCAAAGGCAGCCTTTCCAGCACCGGATGTTCGCGCACCAGATCGAGCGTATTCCAGCCCATGTGCGGAATTTTCAAATTCTCGTCGCGCGGAGAGATCTTCTCGACATCGCCCGCGATCCAGCCGAGGCCCGGCGTCGTGACATATTCCTTGCCCTGTGTCGCCATCAACTGCATGCCGACGCAGATGCCGAAAAACGGCCGCGCCTTGCCTTGCACAGCCTCCGTCATCGCCTCCACCATGCCATCCACAGCCTCAAGGCCCTTGCGGCAATCTGCGAATGCGCCAACGCCAGGCAGCACGATACGATCGGCACGAAAAACAATTTCCGGATCGCGCGTCACGATGATCTTGTCAGGATTTTCCATGCCGCGCGCGGCGCGCTCAAACGCCTTCGCCGCCGAATGCAGGTTGCCAGAACCATAATCGATGATCGCAACGCTCAACGCGGCACTCCCGGCGATGGAAAAAATCCAGCCGCATCGTTCGCGATCGATGAACGCGGCATCGGCGGAAACGACGATGACGTGCCGCGAGTCGCCTCGATTCGTACCCCCGTATCGAAGCGCTCAAAGAAACGCTGTTCGGCTTCGCGCTGGTTGCGGGCAACAACGACACCGATCTGGCGCCATTTGCGGCGTGCCAGCGTCCAGCGCCACAGCGAGCCGGCCTCAAGACCGGTCAGCAGCGCAATCACCGCGAACACGACAAGCTGCACACCATCGCCCGCGCCGAGCGCAATGAGTGCCAATTGCAACGCCACCATCAGGACCAGATATCCCAGCGTCGCCAGCCAAAGCCGATGCCAGATCAGCCAGAGGACAGCGGCGATAAATGCCCAGAAGTAGAAACCATCGCGAATGAACACGATCCGGTCCGGCGTGGTGCGGACATCGACGCCGAAGCTTGCGGGCGCATGCACTGTGTAAACGGCCATGTCTCTGTCTCCGAAAAAGCCCCGCGCTCCGATATAGGTCTGCGTGCCACATATAGACACAGATCGGCGGATCTCTAGCCGCCCAGCTGGCCTTTGGTGGAGGGCACTTCGTCCG
>DASWQB010000172.1:0-11846 GCA_036398335.1 Afipia sp.
AGCGGCAGCCGGTCGCCCCGGTGCAGGCGATGAGACCAGAACGGATGGCTGATGTTTGAGTGGAAAGTCCGAGCGCGTCGATGGCGGCAACCACAGTCGGCACATCAGCGTCCGCGATGCCGGACAGCAATAAGTTCTGCCACACGGTCAAGCGAATATCGCCATCACCAAAATCCTGAGCAAGTTGCGCAAGGCCTTTGATCTGCTCCGGCGACAGGCGCCCGAGTTTGAGTGCCACGCCGATCCAGTTCAAACCATTCTGCTTTTGCGGGTGTACGCCGATATGGGCGAAGCGGTCATAGTCTGGGCGCGGCGCGATGCCGTCCGCGGCAATGCGGGTCAGCTTGCGGCCGAGTTTTTCCTCTACCGCTTCAAGGAACTTCTCGAAACCCCAGGCATCGAGAACGTATTTCAGCCGCGCCTTGTTGCGGTTGGTACGGTCGCCATGCTCGATGAAGACGCGGACGATGGCGTCCGCGATGGACGTGGCCTCGTTGGGCTTGAGGATGACGCCTGTATCGCGCGCGAAATCGCGATGCCCCGTGATACCGCCGAGCGCGAGGCGATAGTAAATACCGGGCTCCACGCCATGGCCGTCCAGCACCTCGACAGCCTGAAAAGCGATATCGTTGGTGTCCTCCAGCACGGCGATGCGCCCTGCTCCGTCGAATGCGACGTTGAACTTGCGCGGCAGGCCATACAGCGCGCGCTCGTTGAGGATATGGAAATGCCAGGCGCGCGCATGCGGCCTTGTGTCGAGCAGTTCCTGCGGATCGATTCCCGCCGTCGGCGTGCCGGTGACGTTGCGGATGTTGTCCGCACCGGACCCGCGCGAACACAGGCCGAGGTCCTGAATGGCCTCGATGACGTTTACGGCGTTCTTCGGCTCGATCTCGCGGAGCTGCAAGTTCGCGCGCGTGGTGACATGCGCATAGTGTCCTCCGAATTGCTCGGCAACGTCAGCGACGCCAGCGAACTGCCAGTGTTTGAGAATACCGTTGGCGATCCGCAAACGGCACATATAGGACGCCTGCGTCGGAGCAACATAGAAGATACCGTAATAGCGCCAGCGGAAATTATCCGCGGGCTTGGGAGCCTCGTTCTTGTTCGCCTGTTCAATCAGACGCGGATAGGCATCGAAGGGATGCTCCTCGCGCTTGATCTTTTCCTGATCGTTCAGCTTGCCGCCGGACGCGACAATGCGATCCTGCGCCTTGATGTGAACAGCGTCGGGCCCGACAGGTTCGGACACCGCAGGTGCGCTCGCCCGTGCAAGGCGGGAGGCACTGAGGCCGGATACGAAGCCTTCGAGATAACGCTTCTGGTCCGGTGAGAAATCGCTCGACATGGTCAGGCAGCTTTCGGCTCCGCCAGTGCGCGGCCGAACATCAATTCATTGCGCATCGTGGCGACGTGTTTCTGGGTGCGGATCAACTCAAGATACCAAAGCGCATCTTGCGTATCGCCGACGAGCACCGCTCCTGCGAGCTTGCCGTCGTCGATTATCAGCTTCTTGTAGGTGCCACGCCGCACATCGCGAAACGTCATTGTTTCGCTGCCTTCTCGTTCCTCGAAATCCCCGGCAGAGAACACGCTCACGCCGGAAACTTTCAGATTGGTGGAGACCACGCTGCCTCCATACGAAGAGTCTTTTCCTGCAAGATGGTCCGCCAGCACGCGCGCCTGTTCATAGGCCGGCTCGACCAGTCCGTAACAGGTGCCGCGATGCTCGGCGCATTCGCCGAGCGCGAACACACCTTCGGTATCGGTTTGCATCCGATCGTCGACGAGGATGCCGCGATTGACGGCGATGCCGGCATCCCTCGCCAGAGACGTATTCGGACGGATACCGGCCGCGAAGATTACGGCGTCGGCCATGATCGTGCGGCCGTCGGCCAGTTCGACGCCTTCAACATGGTCGGTACCGATGATTTTCGCGGTGCTGGCCTTGAGAAGAACCTCGACGCCCTTTTCCTCGACGCGTCGCTTGAGAACGGCGGCGGCAGCAGCGTCAAGCTGGCGCTCCATCAGCCGATCCATCAGATGCAGCAGCGTGACCTTCGATCCGGCCTTGGCGAGACCATAAGCGGCCTCCAGTCCAAGCAAACCACCGCCGACCACGACCACGGGCTTTTTATCGCCGGCGAGGCCGAGCAGCATGTCGACATCGCGGCTGTCGCGGAATGTATGAACATCGTCAAAATCGCTGCCCGGAACGTTGAGGCGCAGCGCGGACGATCCCGTCGCGATGACGAGTTTGGCGAAAGGAACGCTCGTGCCGTTCTCCAGATGCACGACGCGATTGTCCTTGTCGATCGACCTCGCGGCGCGGCCATAAGTCAGCGTGACGCCACGATCGCGCCACCATGTCCCCGATTTGAGTTCGATATCCTTCGATGCGATCTCGCCAGCCAGTACCGACGATAGCAAAACACGATTGTAGGCAAGGCGCGGTTCATCCCCGATCACGGCGATTGCATAGCGGCCGAGCGCGCGCTTGCTCAGTTCCTCAACCAAGCGCGCTGCCGCCATGCCGTTGCCGATGATGACCAGAGGTTCGCTCATCGCATTGATCCTATGCGGCCTCGACGAAGCGCTGCCGCTCATACAAGAATTCCAGTACGCGCTGGCGGAATTTCAGGTAAGTCGCGTTGGTCGCCAGTTCGAGCCGCTTGCGCGGATGCGAAAGCGGCACGTCGAGAATTTCGCCGATCCGCGCGCTTGGACCGTTGGTCATCATCACGATGCGATCCGACAACAACACCGCCTCATCGACATCGTGAGTAATCATCATCACGGTGTTGTTGAGCTTCTGGTGAAGCGCCATCACGCTGTCCTGCAGATGGGCGCGGGTCAGCGCATCGAGCGCGCCGAACGGCTCGTCGAGCAGCAGAACCTTCGGCTCCATTGCCAGCGCTCGGGCGATGCCGACGCGCTGTTTCATGCCGCCGGAGACCTCCGAGGGGCGCTTGTCCTTGGCATGCGCCATCTGCACGAGATTCAAATTGTGCATCGTCCATGCATCGCGTTCAGCGCGGCTCTTGGTCGCGGCGAACACCTTGTCCACGCCAAGGCGCACATTGTCGTAAACCGTCAGCCATGGCAGCAGGCTGTGGTTCTGGAACACGACGGCCCGGTCCGGCCCAGGCGAATTCACTTCCCGGTTTTCCAGAATGACTCCACCTGTCGTTACCGGCGTCAGCCCCGCGATGATGTTGAGCAGCGTGGATTTTCCGCAGCCTGAGTGTCCGATAATCGAGACATACTCGCCCTTCTCCACACTCAGGCTGATGTCCTTCAACACAACGCTCTGCACGCTTCCACGGGTGAAAACCTTATCGACATGTTCGATGGTGAGATAAGCCATTGTTTTTTCCTTCAGCTTGCCTGTGCGCCGCGCGTCGCAATGCTGCCGACATAGGCAACGATGCGGTCGAGGACGAAACCGACGATTCCAATGTAAGCGAGGGCAACGAAGATGTCGGAGAGCCGCGATGAATTCCACGCGTCCCAGATGAAGAAGCCAATGCCGACGCCGCCGGTCAGCATTTCGGCGGCGACGATGGCGAGCCATGACAGGCCGATACCGATACGCAGACCCGTGAAGATGTACGGCGCGGCCGACGGGATCATGATCTTCCAGAAGAATTCGAGCGGATTCAGCCGCACCACGGCCGCGACGTTGCGATAGTCCTGCGGAATGTTACGAATGCCGACCGCGGTATTGATGATGATCGGCCAGATCGACGTGATGAAGATCACGAAGATCGCGGATGGATTGCTGTCGCGGAACGCCGCCAGCGAGATCGGCAGCCAGGCGAGCGGCGGAACGGTCCTGAGCACTTGGAAAATCGGATCGAGGCCGCGCATGGCCCAGATCGATTGCCCGACAAGCACGCCAACCAGAATTCCGACGACAGCCGCAAGGCCGAAACCGACGGCGACACGATGAAGCGATGTCAGAACGCGCCAGCCAAGGCCGATATCCTGCGGCCCGCTGACGAAGAATGGATGAAGGATCAGATCTTTTGAGTCGCTCCAGATGCGCGACGGCGAAGGAAGCGTCGCGCCGGGCTTCGCGCAGAGAAGCTGCCAAAGAGCGAAAATCAGCGCCAGCATGATGATCGGTGGAACGACGCGCACCGCGATCGCGCGCAGATTCGGGATCAACCTTTCCGATATGAAACTTTGGGACGACTTCGGCAGCGGCACGACCGTCGCAGTTGGCTGCGGCGTTGGCACGGAACTGGTCGTTTCGACAAGGGGCACGTTCATGAGATAGCCTCATAGGGATGGGACGCGGGCCGCCCTGATAAGCAGGTGCGGCCCGCAAATTTTCAGGACTCAACGCGCTTGATCGACAAACTCTTCAGATAAGCTGATGGGTTGGCCGGATCGAAAACCTTGCCGTCGAAGAAGGTTTCCTTGCCGCGCGACGTGCTCGCCGGAATATCGGCGGCGGCAACGCCGAGCGACTTGGCGGCGTCCTTCCACAGGTCCTCGCGATTGACTTTATCGACGAGCGCCTTGACGTCAGTGTTTGGCTCGTATTTGCCCCAGCGGATATCTTCGGTGACGAACCACGCATCATGGCTCTTGAAGGGATAGGACGCCTGGTCCTGCCAGAACTTCATGAATTGCTTGGTGCCCTTCTCAACGCGGCCGTTGCCGTAATTAATGTCGCCATTAGCGCGGCCGATGATGTCGGCGACGGGTACGTTGAACCACTGCCGCCGTCCGACGATCTCGGACATTTCGGCGCGGTTTTCAGGCTTGTCGCACCACTGCTGCGCTTCCTGCACAGCCATCAGGATGGCCTGTGTCGCTTTCGGATATTTGTCGACATAGGCGGCGCGAAGGCTGAGGGCCTTCTCGGGGTGCTTTGACCAGATTTCGCCGGTCGAACACGCCGAGAAGCCGATGCCCTGATTGACGAGCTGTTCGCCCCAGGGCTCGCCAACGCAGAACACGTCCATGTTGCCGACTTTCATGTTGGCAACCATCTGGGGCGGCGGAACGACAATGGTGGACACATCCTTGTCGGGATCGATGCCGCCGGCTGCGAGCCAATAACGTACCCAAAGATCATGGGTCCCGCCGGGGAAGGTCATGGCGACCTTCACTTCCTTGCCCTCGGCTTTTTTCTTCGCGAAGGCCTCCTTCAATGCGGACGAATCCGCTGTGACCTTGAGATCCTTGTAATCATTCGAAACCGAGATGGCCTGCGCATCGAGATTGAGACGCGCAAGGATGTACATCGGGGTCGGCACGTTGTTCTGCGTGACCTTGCCCGTGGAAATGAGATAGGGCATCGGCGAGAGAATGTGTGCGCCATCGATGCCGTTGGCTTCGCCGCCCAGCACGAGATTGTCGCGCGTCGCTCCCCACGAGGCCTGCTTGTTCACCTCGACATCGCCGACGCCGTATTTGGCGAAAATTCCCTTTTCCTTCGCGATCACCAAAGGCGACGCATCCATCAGCGCTATGTAACCGAGGATCGCCTTGGTCGTTTCGGGACCGGCCCCCTGCGCGAATGCGCCCGCGGGGAAATTCAATCGCGCCGCCGCCAGAAGCGCTGCGGTTCCGGCGGTCGCTTTCATCAAATCACGGCGGCTGATCCTGGTGCCACTCTGTCCCTGTTTGGTCTTGGTCATCGTATGTCGCCTTTCAAACGAACCCTGTTGAAGTGATTGCCAACCGCACCAGCCGTTCATCCATCCTTGCCAAAGCAAAAGCCGCCCCCGATCGGCGCGCGGATGCGTGCTCTCGGGACAGCGGCTTTGCTGCTTGGGCCATCGGTGGACCCGTGACCTTCTTCGGTCTGCGTTTATCTATTCAAGGTTCGTGCCATCCTTGTGCGATGCAAAAAGTCCAATTTTTTCCAATAGATCGTGGAATCAATGGAAGGAAGGCAAGGCTGACCGCGCGCCTGCCCCAGCGGCAAACGCTCATGGTTTATGCGCTGCCTAATATTTGAGCGATGGAGATTAACGGCGTTTGATGCTGAACGCCGACAGGTATTGATCGAGCCGCGCGGGATCGAAGGAGCCGCCCGTAAACTCTCCAACGTGGTCGCCCGTAAAACCTATATTGGACGGGTGCGCCGTTGCTGCGTCGTACAGGTCCGGCTTGAAAACACGCATCGCGGTTTGCAGCAGCTCGTCATTCAGCGGCGCCTGCCCCCATCGCACCATCTGCGCATAAAGCCAGGCTGCCTGAACCGGGTCCGGCCGCCCCGCGCCTTCCCGGCCCACGAGCAGATACCGGTTGCTTTCGCGGAAGGTGCCGTCCGGCGAGACTTTCAATCGGCCGGTCAACGTACGCAAGATCACTTCAGGATCAACGCCAATGCGATCCGGACGCGACAGAATCGCCGAGGCTTCCTGGTGATGTTCGGGATTTTCGATGAAGTCAGCGGCGCGCTGATGCGCCCGCACCAGTTTCTGCACGATCTGCGGATTGTCGCGCGCCCACGGCCCCCGCACCGCCAGCACCTTCTCGGCCGCGCGCGTGAGAATATCCGAAACGAAATGCAGAATATGCGCGATGCCGAGATCGACCGCGACAGAGTTCCACGGTGCGCCGACGCAAAACGCATCGACATGACCGTTGGCGATGCTGTCCACCATATAAGGAGGTGGCAAAACCACGAGGCGCACATCCTCATCGGGATCGATCCCGCCCGACGCCATCCAGAACCGCAATTGATAATTGTGCGTCGAGAACGGAAACGTCATGCCGAGGGTCAATTGATCCTCGCCGCGCTTGCGGCGCGCGGCGATCACACGAGCCAGCGCCTTGGCGGTGGCCTGAGGATCGGCCGCATCGCCGTCCAGTTCACCCATGATCGCGGCGTGAAGCGCGTTGGTCACGGTGATGGCATTACCGTTGATGCCGAGATTAAACGGCGCGACGATCGGCACCTTCACCTGCGCCAACCCCAGACTCGAGGCGATGGCGACAGGCGCCAGCAAATGCGCGGCGTCGAACAGGCCGATATTGAGTTTGTCGCGGACATTGGACCATGACACTTCCCGCACCAGCGTCACGTCCAGCCCTTCGGCGGCCGCAAAGCCCTTATCGACCGCGACGATCAGTGCGGAGGCATCGACCAGTGGAATAAAACCGATGCGAAGCGGAGTGCCGGTCATTTCAATAGCTCCGATGCCGTCACGATGGATTGGGCGATCTCGCCGATCTTTTTCTTTTCCCGCATGGCCGTGGAGCGCATCAGCACATACGCCTCGTCCTCGGTGAGATTCTTGACTTTCATCAGGATGCCCTTGGCCCGATCGACGATCTTGCGCTCCTCCAAAGCGGACTTGGTCCGGTCAAGCTCGTCCTGCAATTTGGAGAAGGCATTGAAGCGGGAAACGCACAGATCGAGGATCGGCTTGATGCGTTCGCGCTTGAGGCCATCGACGATATAGGCCGACACGCCTGCCTCGACCGAGCGCTGGATCGAATCGGCATCGCTTTGATCGACAAACATCGCAATCGGCCGGCGCACCGCGCGGCTGACCTGAAACATCTGTTCGAGAATATCGCGGCTGGGGTTTTCGAGGTCGATCAGAATGACGTCGGGATCGAGGGCATAAATTCGCGCCAGCAGATTGTGCATTTCGCGGATGTGTTCGACGCCCGAAAAGCCGGCGTCGCGCAGCCCTTCCTCCAGGATCGCGGCTCGGATCGGGCTTTCGTCCACGATAACGATCTTGAACGACGAATCCGCCACTATTTGCCACCCAAGTCCGTCTGCGCCACCCTAGCATGGCCCTGCTGCGCCGTTAAAGCCTTGTGTTCGCGGGGGATCGGGGATAGCTCCTGCGGTCTCCCGATAGGTTGAAAGTTATGGATCAGGGCGTCGCCCCAAAAGTCAGTTTTGTCTCGCTCGGCTGCCCCAAGGCGCTGGTGGATTCCGAGCGGATCATCACGCGTCTGCGCGCGGAAGGCTATGAGCTGGCGCGCAAGCATGACGGCGCGGACCTCGTGATCGTCAATACCTGCGGCTTTCTCGACAGCGCCAAGCAGGAATCGCTCGGCGCCATCGGCGAGGCGATGGCGGAAAACGGCAAGGTGATCGTCACGGGTTGCATGGGCGCAGAACCGGAACAGATCGAAAAGGCCTATCCGAATGTCCTCTCGATCACGGGCCCGCAGCAATATGAGAGCGTGCTGGACGCCGTGCACCGCGCGCTGCCGCCGATGCATAACCCCCATATCGATCTGGTGCCGCCGCAAGGCATAAAACTGACGCCGCGGCACTATGCTTATCTGAAAATTTCCGAAGGCTGCAACAATCGTTGCACCTTCTGCATCATTCCGAAACTGCGCGGCGATCTGGTCTCGCGCCCGGCAGGCGACGTGCTGCGCGAAGCGGAAAAACTGGTCGCTGCGGGTGTCAAGGAATTGCTCGTGGTGTCGCAGGATACGTCGGCTTATGGCGTGGATATCAAATATGCGACGAGCATCTGGAAAGACCGCGAAGTCCGCGCGAAGTTCTTCGATCTGTCACGAGAACTCGGCGAACTCGGTGCGTGGGTGCGCCTGCAATACGTTTATCCCTACCCGCATGTCGACGAGATCATCGGTCTGATGCTTGAGGGCAAGGTTCTCCCGTATCTCGACATTCCGTTTCAGCACGCCAGCCCGGACGTCTTGAAGCAGATGCGCCGGCCCGCAGCACAGGACAAGACGCTGGCCCGGATCAAGACATGGCGCGAGCAGTGTCCTGAACTGACACTGCGTTCCACATTCATTGTGGGCTTTCCGGGCGAGACTGACGCCGATTTTCAATATTTGCTCGACTGGCTGGATGAAGCGCAGATCGATCGCCTCGGCTGTTTCAAATATGAGCCGGTTGCGGGCGCAACGTCGAACACGCTGGATGGCGCGGTGCCGGACGAGATCAAGACCGCGCGCTGGAACGCGCTGATGGCGCGGCAGCAGAAAATTTCAGCGCAGCGTTTGAAGCGCAAGGTCGGCACGCGTCAGCAAGTTCTGATCGACGAGGTTGGACCGAGTGTTTCAAAAGGGCGCTCGAAGGCCGACGCGCCGCAGATCGACGGCGCGGTGTATGTCTCAAGTCGTCGTCCGCTGAAGGTCGGCGAAATCGTCACCGCGAAGATCGAGCGTGCCGATCAGTACGACCTGCACGGCACCGTGGCGGGATTTTAGGGCTTCAATACCGACGAGCCCGTGGTGACACGCGCCTCGAGATCGGTATGCGCCTTCGCGGCATCCTTC
Organism: Afipia sp.; assembly: GCA_036398335.1. Classification (GTDB taxonomy): domain Bacteria; phylum Pseudomonadota; class Alphaproteobacteria; order Rhizobiales; family Xanthobacteraceae; genus Afipia. The sequence continues at coordinate 9,247 of DASWQB010000172.1, forward strand.
AATGCGTAAGCCCTGTTGATCGGGATGTGCAAAGTCCCACTGATGACGGCGGCGAACAGAGCGTCCGCCCCTTCGATCAGATCAGTGCGCGTTGCGATGTGATCGGCCAGTTTCGGCCGGGTCGCAAACAGCGAGCCGTGACTGTTAAGGTCCGCCAGATTGAACGGCGGCACGGCGCCCGATGCATTGCCGAAACTGACGAACAGCCCGCGCGGCCGCAGCGATTTCAGCGATCCCTGAAACGTATCCTTGCCGACGCCGTCATAGACCACGTCACACAACTCACCCCGGCTGATCTGCTTGACGCGCTCGGCGAAGTCTTCCGTCTTGTAGAGGATCACATGATCGCAGCCGTTGGCGAGCGCCAGATCGGCCTTCTCCTGGGAGCCGGCCGTTCCGATCACGGTCGCGCCAAGTGCTTTTGCCCATTGCGTGGCCAGCGAACCGACGCCGCCGGCGGCGGCATGGATCAGCACGCGGTGTCCTGGCTGGACGTGGAATGTCTTGTGCAGCAAATACCAGACCGTTAGTCCCTTGAGCATCAGAACGGCGGCTTGCTCGTAGGTGATGTGATCGGGCAGCTTGACCAGCCTGTCGGCTGGCGCATTGCGCTCGGCGGCATAGCCACCGAGATTAAGGTAATATGCGACGCGGTCGCCGGGATGGAAATTCGTCACCCCGGAGCCCACGGCGACAATCTCGCCTGCCCCTTCATGACCGACGACGAACGGCAGGCTTGGCGCCTTGTAGAGGCCGCTCCGGAAATAGCAGTCGATGAAATTCAGGCCGATGGCGTGCTGGCGGATGCGCACTTCGCCCGGGCCGGGGTCGGCGAGTTCGACGTCCTCATAGGTCAGAACCTCCGGCCCGCCCAGTTTGTGAACCCGTACGGCCTTGACCATGTCTTGCTCCTTGAGGATCTTTTCGCTGTGCACCGAAAGCCATCGCGCGCCGCTTGTCAACGCGGGCCTAGGGACGAGTTTAAATGGCCCGTTTTCGCCTGCGGTTGCGCTTGGCGAGAATGTTGAATGCCTCCACCGCGGCCGAAAAAACGATGGCGCAATAAATGTAAGAGCGCGGAATGTGGAAGCTGAAACCGTCCGCCACCAGTGCCACACCGATCAGCACCAGAAATGCCAGCGCCAGCATCTTTGTGGTCGGGTGCTCGGCGATAAAGGCCGAAACCGGTCCTGAGGAGATATACATCACGATACACGCGATCACCACGGCGGCGACCATGATCGGCAGATCCTGAGACATGCCGATCGCCGTAATGATCGAATCCAGCGAAAACACGATATCGATGATGATGATCTGGATGATGACCCAAAAGAACGCATTGGCGGCGGCGGGAGCACCCTCCTCCGGTTCATCGCCCTCAACTTCGTTGTGAATTTCATGGGTCGCTTTGGCGAGCAGGAAAAACCCGCCAACGATCAGGATGATGTCGCGCCACGAAAAAACGAATGTGCCGATGGTTAGCACCGGCTGGGTCAGGCCGATAAGCCAGACCAGGACGCTCAGCAGCATGATGCGGAACACCAGCGCCAGCAGCAGTCCAATCTGCCGCGCCCGTTTGGCCTGCTCCGCCGGAATGCGCGACACGATCACCGAGATGAAAATCACGTTGTCGATGCCGAGCACGATTTCGAGTGCGGTCAGCGTCAGCAAGGCGGCCCATGCTTCCGGGCTGGTCAATAATTCCGTCATGCGGATTTCCGGTTAAATGCGCGGAGGACGAGATCGCTGAAAAGAATATAAAGCGCAATCGCGCAAAGCGCGATCTTTACACCGACCGAGACCTGAAAATTCACGGCGATCGCAAAAATACATAGTCCCGCCCATAATGCGATCAATGCGAGATTAAGCTTTCGGAGCCGAGTGGTGCGAACGGGATGCACCACATTGAATGGCACGAAGGTCAGCACCACGAGCAGCGCGAGGATCGCGCTTCCAACCACAGGGACCGGCTTGAGAAGAAAGAGATAGAAGGCTGCGCCATTCCACAGCGTCGGAAATCCGCGAAAGTGATTGTCGTCGGTTTTCATTCGTCGGTCGGCGAAATACAAAGCACCGGATACGACGATGGCAAATCCCACAATCGGCGTCGCCAGCGGGATCAGCAATCCGCTGGCGGTGATCGCGTAGGCCGGGACAAAAACGTAGGTCGTGAAATCGACCACGAGATCGAGCGTATCGCCAGACCAGTTCGGCAGGACGCCGTTAACATTGAGGCGCCGGGCGATCGGCCCATCCAGACCGTCGATCAGAAGCGCGACGCCGAGCCAGGCGAACATCGCGGCCCAATGTTCGCGCACGGCTTCAAGCAAGGCGATCAGCGCTATGCCGGCGCCGAGCGCCGTAAGAATATGGACGCCGAACGCGCGAAGGCGGATTGCAACAGGCATCGGGGTGGGTTCAATCGGCGGGGTCATGTCAGGGAAATAACAGCATTAAGTCCATTTTGCACAATCGAAATCGCGGCTCATGGTCGCTGCGGACTTTGACATCAGTGGCCGCTGTGAGAAAAGAGCTGGCAATCACGGGCTCTCAGATGAACCAGAATGGCACATTGAATTATGACGTGGTCGTTGTCGGTG
>DASWQB010000173.1:0-3840 GCA_036398335.1 Afipia sp.
ACTTCGTCGAGTTTCGCCTGTGCCGCAGCCTTCGCCGCGTCGCCGCTTGCGTCAGCCAAAGCCTTTGCAGCTGCCGCCACGTCGTCAGGAGCCGCACCGAACCACACCCAATGCGCGACCGGGAAGTAAACGAAGGTCACCCAGAGCAGGCAGAACAGCAACGCGGACGAGAACTTGATGCGCTCGGCGAAGGCGCCGATGATCAGGGCCGGCGTAATCATGGCGAAGGTCATCTGGAACACGAAGTAAGCCAGTTCCGGAATCACAACACCGTTCGAAAACGTCGTGGAGGTCGTGGTGGCGTCAACGCCCTTCATGAAGGCCTTGGAGAAGCCGCCGATGTAGGGGTTGAGGCTTCCGCCGTCGGTGAAGGCAAGCGAGTAGCCGTAGATGGCCCAGACGATGCCGACCATCGACACGATGGCGAACACCTGGGTCAGAACCGAGAGCATGTTCTTGGTGCGGACAAGGCCGCCGTAGAACAGCGCGAGGCCGGGAACGGACATCATCAGAACGAGAGCCGAGCATACCAGCATCCATGCCGTGTCGCCCTTGTTGGGAACGGGGGCGTCCGCGGCGAACGCCGGTCCGGCGATGCTCGAAAGGGCAATCGCGCCGAGTGCGAGAGCCGCAAATCCCATGAGAGAGGGACGTTTAAACGTCATTTGTTTTACTCCTGATTGGATGAGGTTGTGCGCGAAATCAAAGCGCCGCGGCATCGGCTTCACCCGTGCGGATGCGAACCGCATGGTCGAGGCCGATGACGAAGATTTTGCCGTCGCCGATCTGACCGGTCTTGGCTGCACCGGTGATGGCTGCGATGGTTTTGTCGACGAGCTCCGAGGCGACCGCCACCTCGATCTTGATCTTGGGCAGGAAACTCACCGCGTACTCAGCACCGCGATAGATTTCCGTATGGCCCTTCTGACGGCCGTATCCCTTGACTTCCGTAACCGTGAGACCGTGAACGCCGATGGCGGTCAGGGCATCACGGACCTCTTCCAGTTTGAATGGCTTGATGATGGCCATAACAATTTTCATGGGTTCTTCCCCGCTAAGGCCCGATCCAACACACCGGGCGTTTCCGACTGAGGGTCACCGCGCGAAGAAAGAACACTCCACGGGCACCAGCCAGCGTAAGGGAATCAAATGCCGTGCCAGAACCGCCCCAAACCCTAACGAATTCTGAATCCTCGGCTTTTGGCGATTCGCCGGTTGGGGATGAAATAAGGCCAAATTGTCGCGCCTAAGAATAGGTCAGCAGCGCCGCTTTTTTGGGCGCGGCCGGACATTCGACGCAATCCTGCCTACCCAGAGGGCAGGAGGGAAATATCCATCTCGAAAAATCAGGATTCTGATACCGCCTGACCTCCCCCGGCCGGCCGCGTCCCGTCAGTGGCGGACATTTTCGCCGGGCGGGGCGGCTTCGAGAGCGGCTTGGAGAACGTCGCTGTTTTAGAGCGCGTCGCTGTCGGTCTCGCCGGTGCGGATGCGTGTCGCGTTCTCGATCGGGGTCACGAAAATCTTTCCGTCGCCGATATGGCCGGTGCGGGCGCTCTGGGCGATCGCCTCGACCGCGCGATCGGCGAGGTCTTCCGGAACGCCGATTTCGATCCGCAGTTTGGGCAGGAAATTGATGATGTATTCAGCCCCGCGGTAGATCTCGGTATGGCCCCTCTGGCGGCCGTAACCCTTTACCTCGGTTACCGTCATGCCCTGCACGCCGAGCGCGGTCAGCGCGACGCGCACCTCGTCGAGCTTGAAGGGTTTGATGATCGCGGTGATCAGCTTCATGGCGATATCCTCGTGGCGGTCATGCACCGCTTCATGTCTGCAGGTTGTTCTAGCGATGCGGAACGTCTTGGCAAGGGAGTCTGCCGGATGAAAGGGATTTAGCCGCGACGCTCGCGGATCGAGCCTTCCTGGGCGACGGAGGCGACCAGCGTGCCGTCGGGCTTGAAGATGAGCCCGCGCGCCAGACCGCGCCCGGCGCGGGCGTTGGGGCTGTCCTGGCTGTAGAGCAGCCATTCGTCGGCGCGGAAAGGGCGATGGAACCACATCGCATGATCGAGGCTCGCCGCGACCACGCTGCCTTCGAAGACGGTGCGTCCGTAGCGCGCCATCGTCGCGTCGAGCAATGAGAAGTCCGACGCGTAGGCCAGCGCGCACAGATGCAGTGCCGGATCGTCCGGCAATTTCGCCGTCGCCTTGATCCAGATGTTCATCCGCCCATCGGGCAGCTGTTCGCCGAAATAGCGCTTGAACTCCACCGGGCGCAATTCGATCGGCCGTTCGGACTCGTAATAGCGCCGCACGATATCGGGCATGCGCTCCAACGCGAACTTGCTGTCATCCATCACAAGCTGTTCGGGTGGCGGAACGTCCGGCATTTTCTCCTGATGCGCGAAAGCGCTTTCTTCCTCGCTGTGAAACGACGCCATCATGGAGAAAATGACATTGCCGTGCTGGATCGCGCTGACGCGGCGGGTCGAATAGCTTTTGCCGTCGCGCAGCCGCTCCACCTGGTAGATGATCGGGATGTTCGGGTCGCCCGCGAGGATGAAATAGCAATGCAGCGAATGCGGCATGCGTCCCTCGACCGTCCGGCATGAGGCCACCAGCGCCTGCCCGATCACCTGGCCGCCGAAGACGCGCTGCCAGGTTGTCTTCGGGCTGGTGCCGCGAAACAGGTTCACTTCGAGCTGTTCGAGATCGAGGATTGAAAGAAGATCGGTCAGGCCGCTCGACATGAATGTTCCGGCAAAGGTTGTTTGATCAAGGCATTAAGCACATGCGGATCGCGATTTCCGCAAGGCGGCAAACCCTGATACAAGGCAGCTTCCGAGACAAGAGCATTGGGTGCAAGGCAGCATGGCGGCACAGCGTGGAATAGTGATCGGCGGCGGCGCTTTCGCGGGCCTCGCGCTGGCGCTGGCCTTGCGTCAGGGCCTTGGGCCGGACGTTCCCGTGATGGTGGCCGATCCTGCGCTGGAGACACGCCCGAGCCGGGACCCGCGCGCCTCCGCCATTGTCGCGGCCTGCCGACGCCTGTTCGAGGCGGTCGGCGTGTGGGACGCGGTGGCCGCCGAGGCGCAGCCAATTCTCGATATGGTGGTGACCGACAGCAAGTTAGAAGACGCCGTGCGCCCGGCTTTTCTCACTTTCACCGGCGATGTCGCTCCGGGCGAGCCGTTCGCGCATATGGTGGAGAATCGCCTGCTGATCGACGCGCTGGTGATGCGCGCGCAGAGCGAGGGCGTCGAATTGCGTCCGCTCGGTGTTTCCGGATTCAATTCGACGGCGGACAATATCAAGGTGACCTTCGCCGACGGCAGTTCGGTCGATGCCGCGCTATTGGTTGCAGCGGATGGCGCGCGCTCGAAGCTGCGCGAGCGCGCCGGCATCGCCACCCACGGCTGGGATTACGATCAATCCGGCATCGTGGTGACGGTGGGTCATGAGCGCGACCATCACGGCCGCGCCGAAGAACATTTCCTGCCCTCCGGCCCATTCGCGATCCTGCCGCTTAAAGGAAAGCGCTCGTCGCTGGTGTGGACCGAGACGCGCGCGGAGGCCACGCGCATCGTGGCGCTGCCGGATGACGCGTTTCACGCCGAGCTTGAAAGGCGTTTCGGCCTGCATCTTGGCGAAGTGACGCCGCTCGACAAACCGCGCGCGTTTCCGCTCGGTTATTTTTTCGCGCGCTCTTTCATCGGCGAGCGGCTGGCGCTGGTCGGCGACGCCGCGCATGTGATTCACCCCATCGCCGGGCAGGGCCTCAACATGGGATTGAAGGATGTCGCCGCGTTGGCCGAAGTCGTTGTCGATGCCGCGCGCCTC
>DASWQB010000174.1:0-8604 GCA_036398335.1 Afipia sp.
CTCCTCGTCGGTCGCAGCCATGATGACCGCGATGGCAAGAATGCCGCTCGGCACAGCGCGCCAGCGCGATGGCTGGAAGTGCGCATGATAGTGGCGAAGCGCGGCCACCGCATCGAACGATGCGAAGTGATGCGCGAACGCAAAGCCCATGCCGACCTGCGCCGACAATTGCGCGCTGTAGTCGCTGGAGCCGAGCAGCCAGATCGGCGGCAACGATACGTCGTTCGGCATCACGGTGACGGCGTTGTAAGGATGATCCTTCGGGAATTCCCGCGTCTCCCACAGCATCAATTCCTGCAACCGCTCCAGAAAATCGTCGCCTTCGCGCTTATCGAGCTTTCGGCGCAGCGCGTGGGCGGTGACGCCATCGGTGCCCGGCGCGCGGCCGAGCCCGAGATCGATGCGGCCGGGAAACAGCGCCTCCAGCATCTTGAAGCGTTCAGCCACCACCAGCGGCGCGTGATTCGGCAGCATCACCCCGCCCGAGCCGACGCGGATTCGCTGCGTCGCCGCCGCGATCTGGCCGATCATGATGTCGGGCGAGGGACTGGCGACGGAGGCGAGGCCGTGATGCTCGGCCAGCCAATAGCGCGTGTAGCCCAGACTGTCGGCGTGACGCGCCAGATCGATGCTGTTGCGCAGCGCCTGCGAGGGGCTGGTTCCGGTGGTGACGACCGAGAGATCGAGAATTGAAAGCGGGTGCATGGACCTCACCTAAGCGCTCCCGGGCCCGGTTTGAAGGGGCAAGGTCAGCCCACTCGGCCGGTAAAATTCCCCCATAAGACGCTTCAATCGACCCTATTGGGCAATTTCCCATGGGATTCAGTCCCGGTGTGGGCTGTCGGAACGCGCCGGGTTCGCTTATTTTGACCCCATGACAGACATCGCAGTCCCCGCTGACAAACGCCCCGCCATCTCGTTCGAATTCTTCCCGCCGAAGACGGAGGAAATGGAGAAGAATCTGTGGAGCGTGATCGAGAAGCTGGCGCCGCTGGCGCCGAATTTCGTTTCGGTGACGTATGGCGCTGGCGGATCGACCCGCGAACGCACCCACTCCACCATTGCACGCATTCTGAACGAGACCTCGCTGACGCCCGCCGCGCATCTGACCTGCGTCGATGCCACGCGCGGAGCCATCGATGAAGTGATTGCCGCCTATCACGATGTCGGCGTGCGGCATGTCGTGGCGCTGCGCGGCGATCCATCGGGCGGCATCGGTTCGGCCTATAAGGCGCATCCGGACGGCTACCAGACGTCCGCCGAACTCGTCGGCGCGATCCGGCGGCAATATCCCGACATGGAAGTGACGGTCTCCGCCTATCCTGAGAAACATCCGGAAAGCACGAGCTTCGAAGCCGACATCGACGTGTTGAAAGCCAAAATCGATGCCGGCGCGACGCGTGCGATCACGCAGTTCTTTTTCGATAACGACCTTTATCTGGATTATCTCGACCGCGTGCGCGCGGCAGGGATCACGATCCCTATCGTGCCCGGCATTCTCCCCGTGCAGAATTTCAAGCAGGCGAAGAATTTCGCTGAGCGCGCCGGCGCGAGCGTGCCGGACTGGCTCGCAAAGAAGTTCGAAGGTCTCGATGACGACCCAGAAACCCGCAAGCTGGTCGCGGCCACCGCTGCCGCCGGGCAAGTCCAGAAGCTGACCAAGCAGGGCGTCGACAGTTTTCATTTTTACACGATGAACCGGGCCGATCTCGTTTTCGCGATCAGTCATCTGCTCGGGATTCGCCCGAACGGCGCGCAGAGGGCGGCTTAACCTCAGCCTGTCTTTATCAATCCGCCTCCGGATCGCTCGCCAGCACGCCCTTCACGGCCTGCGCCCAGCCTTTCAATTTACGTGTCCGGGTCGCTTCGCTCATGTTCGGCTTGAACCGCCGCTCCAGCCGCCAATTGTCTGCGAAGCGCTTGGGCTCGGGATAAACGCCAGCGGCAAGACCGGCGAGATAGGCCGCGCCGACCGCCGTGGTCTCGCGGACCACCGGGCGATCCACCGGCGCATTGAGCAAATCCGCCAACCGCTGCATGGTCCAGTCCGACACCGCCATGCCGCCGTCGACGCGCAGCACCGTGTTGGTTTTCGCAGCCTCCGGCCAGTCGGCGATCATCGCCGTCCATAGATCGTGGGTCTGGTAGCAGACGCTCTCCAGCGCGGCGTGTGCGAATTCGGCCGGGCCAGTGTTGCGCGTGAGGCCGAACATCGCGCCGCGCACGCGCGGATTCCAGTAGGGTGCGCCGAGGCCGACGAACGCGGGGACCAGATAGACCGATTGCGTCGAGTCGGATTTTTCGGTGAGCAGATCGCTGTCATGCGCCGTCTTAATGAGATGCAGACCGTCACGCAGCCATTGCACCGCAGAGCCGGCGACGAAGATCGAGCCTTCCAGCGCGTAGGTGCGCTGGCCATTGAGCTGATAGGCAATCGTCGTCAGCAGCTTCTTCTTCGAGGCCACGGCCGTCGTGCCGGTGTTGAGCAGCGCGAAACATCCGGTGCCATAGGTCGATTTCATCATGCCGGGCGCAAAGCACGCCTGGCCGATGGTCGCCGCCTGCTGATCCCCGGCGATGCCACGGATCGCAATGGCGCCGCCGAACAAATCCGAGACGCTCATGCCGAAATCGCCGGATGAATCGCGCACATCCGGCAGCATCGCGCGCGGCACGCTCAGCAGCCCCAACAATTCTTCGTCCCATTCGCCGCGATGGATATCGAACAGCAGCGTACGCGAGGCGTTGGTTGCGTCGGTGGCGTGGACCTTGCCGCCGGTCAGCCTCCACAAAAGATAGCAATCGACCGTGCCGAACAGCAATTCGCCGCGTTCGGCGCGTTCGCGCGCGCCCGGAACGTGATCGAGAATCCATGCGATCTTGGTCCCGGAGAAGTAAGGATCGATAATCAGGCCGGTTTTCGCGCTGATCGCTGGTTCATGGCCCTCGTTCTTCAGACGCGCGCAGACATCGGCGGTCCGACGATCCTGCCAGACGATCGCGCGATGCACCGCGCGCCCGGTTTTGCGATCCCACACCACCGTGGTCTCGCGCTGGTTGGTGATGCCGATGGCCGCGATATCCGTGGCCTTGAGACCAGCCTTGTCCATCGCTTCGCGGCAGGTGGCAAGCGTCGATGTCCAGATGTCGTCCGGCTCATGCTCGACCCAGCCGGAGGCCGGAAAGTGCTGCGGGAATTCCTGTTGAGCCAATGCGGCGACGGACATATCGGCGCGAAACACCATGGCGCGCGACGATGTGGTGCCCTGATCGATGGCCAGGATGTGTGACATGCTCGTAATTTAAGGAACGATCTCTAAAAGACCCGCCGCGCCCATGCCGCCGCCGACGCACATCGTGACCACGGCGTATTTCGCCTTACGCCGTCGCCCCTCGATCAGCGCATGACCGGCCATGCGTGCACCCGACATGCCGTATGGATGGCCCACGGAAATCGCACCGCCATTGACATTCAGCTTATCGGGATCGATTCCCAGCCTGTCGCGGCAATAGATCACCTGCACCGCGAAGGCCTCGTTCAACTCCCACAAATCGATATCGTCGATTTTCAAACCATGCCGCTTGAGCAGACGCGGCACCGCGAACACCGGCCCGATTCCCATCTCATCCGGCTCGCAACCCGCCGACACCATGCCGCGAAAAACGCCGAGCGGCTTGAGATTTTTCCGCGCCGCGAGCTTGTCGCTCATGATGACGGTAGCGCTGGCACCGTCCGACAGCTGGCTGGCGTTGCCGGCGGTGATGGCAAAGCCCTCGCCGCGCACGGCTTTGAGATGCGCGAGACCTTCCGCCGTGGTATCGGGACGCGGGCCTTCATCTTGCGAGAGCGTGACGTCCTTGAACGAGACCGCGCCGGTCGCCTTGTCCGCAACAGCCATCGAGGCCGCGATCGGGGCGAGTTCGTCCTTGAACTTGCCGCCTTGCTGCGCAGCGGCGGTGCGGCGCTGGCTTTCCAATGCGTATTCGTCCTGCCGTTCGCGCGAGATGCCGTAGCGCTTCGCCACGACCTCGGCCGTATCGAGCATCGCCATGTAAATGTCGGGCTTGATCTTCAGCAAGGCCGGATCGACCTCGTGAAAAATATTCATTTTATCGTTTTGCACGAGGCTGATCGATTCGCCGCCGCCGCCGACCGCGACCTCGACACCATCGAACAGCACCGACCGCGCGGCCAGCGCGATCGCCTGCAATCCGGACGCGCATTGCCGGTCCACGCTCACGCCGGCAACGGAGGCAGGAAGTCCCGCGCGCAGCAACGCCTTGCGCGCGATATTCATGCCGGTCGTGCCTTGCTGGAGCGCGGCACCCATCGCGACATCCTCAACTTCCGACGGATCGATGCCCGCGCGCTTCACCGCCTCGGCAATGGCGTGACCGAGGAGCGTAGCCCCTTCGGTATTGTTGAGCGCTCCGCGATAAGCCTTGCCGATCGGCGTGCGGGCAGTCGAAACGATGACGGCGTCGGTCATGCGGCGGCTCCTGATGGAAGCGGATGTCGAATTCGCTTCACGCGACGGATATGGAATATTTGTGCACATTTGTCGCGTGCATTACTCTTGGGCACAACGCTTTTCGCATGTGCGAGCGATGTTTTACGCCAATTGAAATTTTCGGCTACCCCTGTAAGAAGGCGGCAGTCCCTCCGCCGCTTGCGAGGGACTTTCTTTGTTTGGCATTATCACGTCACATCGCGCAAACGTCACAAGGCAAGTCATGACCGACAAACGTCCCCTTCTTCGCGCGATTTTCGATGCCGCCGTGGGCGCCGCCCACCCGGAAAAAATGCTGCGCCGGCATCTGCCGCCGCCGCCGCGCGGCCGCGTGATATTGCTTGCGGCCGGCAAGGGAGCGGCGGCGATGGCCGCCGTGGCGGAGCGGCATTACATCGACGAGGTGGGGCTTTCCGAAACGCAAATCGTCGGCGTCGCAACCACGCGCCACGGTCACGGCGTGCCGACGCGGCGCGTCGAGGTGATCGAGGCTGGCCATCCGGTGCCGGACGAGGCCGGATTGAAAGGCGCTGAAAAAAGCCTCAACCTCGCGAAAGAGGCCGGCCCCGACGATCTCGTGCTGGCATTGATCTCGGGGGGCGGGTCGGCGAACTGGATCGCGCCGGCGGAGGGCATCAGCTTCGCGCAAAAGCAGCAGATGAACAAAAGCCTGCTGCGCTCTGGGGCACCCATCTACGAGGTCAACACCGTGCGCAAGCATCTGTCGCGCATCAAAGGCGGGCGGCTGGCGCGCGCGGCCTATCCCGCGCAACTGGTGACGCTTGCCGTGTCCGACGTGCCGCATGACGATCCGGCGACCATTGCCTCCGGCCCGACGGTGCCGGACGGCACGACGCTGAAGGAGGCGCGCGAGATCGTCGCCAAATACAAACTGCAGATGGATGATGAAGTCCGCAAGGCGCTCGACGATCCGCACAATGAAAGCGTCAAGCCCGACGACGTGGCCTTTACGCGTGCGCGATTCGAGATCGTCGGCAAGCCACGCGACTCGCTCGATGCGGCGATCAGGATCGCGGCCGAAGCGGGCTATGAGGTGATCGACCTTGGCGCCGACCTTGAAGGCGAGGCACGGGCGGTCGCGGCGGAACACGCGAAAATCGCACTGAACGCACAGGCGCAGGGCAAACGCATCGCGGTGATGTCCGGCGGCGAGCTGACAGTCATCGTACGCGGCAATGGCCGCGGCGGCCCCAATCAGGAATATGTGCTGGCGCTCGCCGAGCTTCTGGCCAATCATAAAGACATCGCGGTGCTGGCTGCCGACACCGATGGCGCCGATGGCGGCGCGGGATCGCCGCAAGACCCTGCCGGCGCGCTCGCGGACGAAGCGACCTTCGCGAAAATGCGCGAGTTGAAGCTCGATCCGAAAACCTATCTCGACAATAACGACGCCACGGCTTTTTTCGAGAAGACCGGCGATCTTCTCATCACCGGACCGACGCTGACCAACGTCAATGACATCCGGGTCATTCTGGTCGGCTGAAAAATCCAGCGGTTAGATCCAAGGCCCGCTCATGAGCGCATTCATCGTCGGCGCATCCATCATCGGCCCGCAGCTAAGCCCCTGTCAGAGCTGCGGCGCGTGCTGTTCGCATTCGAGCGAATGGCCGCGCTTCACCACCGAGGATGACGCCGCGCTCGATCTCATTCCGGAAAAATTCGTCAATGACGCTCTGTCCGGCATGCGCTGTGAGGGCGAGCGCTGCAGCGCGCTTAGCGGCCAAATCGGAATTGCCACGTCATGCGGGATTTACGCGGTCAGGCCTGAAGTCTGCCGGGTCTGCCAGCCAGGCGATGCCGAATGCAATATCGCCCGGCGCGGGATCGGCCTTCCAGAACTTGGGGCTCTGTAAGCGGGCTTTAAGCCGTCATGGCCTCGGGTTCATCATCGAGATCGTCGTCAAGTGCGGTGATCGCCGAGAGCGGCTTGGTCGACAGCGTGATGCCGCGGCGATTGCCATAGCTCGATGTCACCGGAGCGTCCGAAGGTGCCTCGCGCGATATCGCGAACAGCGTTTTGCCGACGATGCCGCCCTGCTCCACAAGGTCGCGTTCGTTGCAGGTCGCGGCGATGGCGACGCTCATGGAATGAAGGTGCGCGCGGCGATAGCAGAACAATGCGAGCATGGCTCGCACGTCCGACGATACTGATTCGACAAGTTCGGGCAGACCATGTTCGCTGGCGCGATAAAGGCTGCCCAGCATGTCCTCGGCAACAGGACACGCATCGTTTTCAAAAGCGATCCGGCTTGACGACATTGTAAAATCTCCTCGGTCGGAAAGATGCAATGCAAAACACTAACGAACGGTTAACTACGCGGATCGCTCGCGGCGGGCGTTCAGAAAATCGAGAGGATTTTTTGAAGCGCAATGACGCGCCGATTCGTCCTCGCCACCCCCGCGAAGGCGGGGACGCTCCGCACATTTCAAGCACGATGCTCACGTCCCCTCTCCCCTTGTCAGAGAGGGTGGCGAGACGGAGTGAAACGAGATCGAGCCGGGTGAGGGGGCAATGCCTCAATGAGAACCCGGCTCCCGCATCGGTTTTTCGCTACGCTCGAAACCACCCTCTCCTACAAGGAGATAGGGGAAAGAAAGGCTAGCGCGGCGCCATTCGGATCGCGCCGTCGAGGCGGATCGTTTCGCCGTTCAGCATCGCGTTCTCGACGATGTGCACAGCCAGCGCGGCGTACTCGTCGGGATGACCAAGCCGCGCCGGATGCGGCACCTGCGTGGCAAGACTGCGCTGTGCCTCCTCGGGCAGCCCCAACAATAAAGGCGTCAGGAACAATCCCGGCGCGATCGTCACCACCCGGATATAGAGAGAGGCAAGGTCGCGCGCGATCGGCAGTGTCATTCCGGCGACACCCGCTTTCGAGGCCGAATAGGCGGCCTGCCCGACCTGCCCGTCGAATGCGGCGACGGAGGCCGTGTTGATGATGACGCCGCGCTCCTCGCCGATCGGCGGCACGCTCTGCATGCGCTCGGCCACGAGGCGGATCACATTAAAGGTGCCGATCAGATTGACATTGACCACACGCCTGAAATCCTCAAGCGGATAGGCCCCGTTTTTATTGACGGTCTTGATCGCGTTGGCGAGCCCGGCGCAATTCACCAGAACGCGGATCGCGCCATGCGCGGCTTCAGCCCTGGCGATGGCGTCCTTGACCGGCTCCTCCTGGGACACGTCACCTATGACCGCGATACCGCCGATGTCGGATGCGACCTTGTCGGCGGCCGCCTTGTTCATGTCCAGCACCGCGACCTTGGCGCCCTTGGCGGCCATTGCACGTGCGGTCGCTTCACCGAGACCGGAGCCGCCGCCCGTGACGAGTACAGAGAGATCTTTCAACTGCATAAAATGCCTTTCCGGTGCGCCACTGGTAAAAATACAAAGCAAGGAACGGGCCGGTCAGCGCTGCGCCTGCCATTGGTCCGCCGGCATCACGTCCGGCGCCTGGGCATAACTCTTCGGCCACATGTCCACCACCCATTCGACCCCGCTCGCCTTATCCACGATCACCGCGGTGTTATGAGGCAACTGGCCGACGAAGAAATTGCCGCGATAGCGCGGGTTGCCGACGGTGTGATGCTTGAACAGCTTCCAGTCCTGGAGCACCAGAAGCAAACTCGCGGCGTTGCGCGTGGTGTCCCAGCAGTCGTAATTCGAAGCATCCGCCCCGGCGCGGATGTCGGCATTGGCAACGCGCTTGTCCGTGCCGATCACTGGACCCATCCGCTTGTCGAACCAGATCACAGCTTTCTGGATCGCCGCACGCTCGGCGGCGGGTGAAGCTTTGCCGGCGGCAAGAATTTGGGTGAGTGCGCGCCGGTCCGCATCAGTGAAATCGAGGTATGTACGCCGGCGGCAGCCGAAGCAGTAACACACCGGCATGCGACTTGTGGTCGGAGGAAGTATCGAGACCGAATTATAGAGGTCTGCCTGCGGCGGCGTCAGCTCAAGCGCCTGCGCTGACACTACGCATGTCACTACGAATGTCACTACGAATGTTACTGCCATGCCCAGCATGAGCAGAACGGCAAGATGAGACCGATAAAATCTTGTCATAAA
>DASWQB010000175.1:0-9027 GCA_036398335.1 Afipia sp.
CGTCCCGCCGCAGACGTCACAATAAGCGGCCGCTTGGCTTCGTTCAGCCATCGCGCAAGTGTTTCGATCGCAGCCCGGTCGGGCTGAGGCGCAGGATTTGGCGTCAAAGGCGCTAAAGGTTCGGCAGACTCGATGTCATCGGCTATAACGTCGCGGGGCAATGTCAAATAGACCGGTCCGCGCGGTTCGCTGAGCGCAACTTGCGTGGCACGCGCGACGGCATCGGCGGCCTGTTCAGGCAGATGCAGTTCGTAATCCCATTTGACCGCTTCGCGCAGCATGCCGGCTTGGTCAAACATCTCCTGCGCCCAGTGGATGTATCGCGTCCGTGTGCCATAGCGGCCCCGCTCGCTATAAGGCGAGCGCCCCGCCATCACGAGCACAGGCGTCTCGTCGCGGCTGGCATCGAGCAGCGCGTTTATCGCATTGGCGGAGCCGACGTTAACATGCAGCATGACGGCCTGCATCTTTCGGCTAACCATGTAAACGCCGTGCGCCATGGAGACCGCAAGATTTTCATGCGGAATGACCATCGGGCGCGGAACAGCCAGTTTATCCCGTGCGGCCGTTGCAAATGCTTCAGCGATCGGCGGGAAATCAGTGCCGCCGTTGGCAAAAAAGAAATCGATCCCCAGCGCGCGAAGTTGCCGAAGCGCCGCCATCGCTGATGACTGGTGGTGTCGCGGCAAGGCGCGCGCCTCTGTTGAGGACATGTTCCCTCTCCCTGTGCTGAAGCTTTTTGGCCGTAAACCGGCGCTTACCAGAAGGCTAATCCCAACGCGGGCAACGCTTCCAATAATAACGCTTTATCGCTGGCATCATTTATCGTGATGGAAGGCTTGTCGCCTCCTGCTGAAGATTTCCTCTCGTTTCTGGAATGATGAAGGCGCCGATCAGGTAAATCACGAAAATCACGAACGCGAAGATCGCCAGCGACATTGGAATCTGGGCCGGTCCAGCGCTTGCCAGCGACACGAAGGTCGGCATCATGCCGCCCAGCGCAAAGCCGATATTCCATGACAGTCCCGTGCCGCTGGCGCGCAACGGCGTCGGGAATCTCTCGTTCAGGAAGATAAACACCGGAGCGATACCGGCGTTGCCGACGAACGCGATAGCCAGAGCGTAAAGTGTGATCGGTGTAGTTTCAGTGCTTTTCGCCATGCCGAGATAAAGCAGCGGCAGCGAGATGGCCGCGAGAATTCCCACGAGAATGAAGGTCGGCTTGCGGCCGATCTTCTCGCTGAGACCACCCACCAGAACAGCAGAGATGAAGCCCGACACGCTCGCGCCCATCAGGATCAGCGATGAGATGTTGTTCGGCACCGCGTTCACGACCTTCAGGAAGCTCGGCAGGTAGCCCGACGTCAAATAATATCCCGCGCCGCCGCCGAACGTGATGAGCAGATTCAGGAAAAGAATGCCTCTGTAGTCGCGCGAAAACAAAGTTCTGACTGGCGAGGCCGTAACCTTCGTCTTGTTCAAGGCCTTTTCTGCCTGAAGCTGCTGAAAGAACGGCGACTCTTCGAGATTCTTGAAAATAAACCAGCCGAGCAGCGAGCTGATGAGTCCCGAGAAGAACATGAAGCGCCATACCCATTGCGCGAACAATTCGCCGGGGAAGATCGTGGAGGTAATCAGGAATACGATGGAAGCGAGCAGCGCGCCGATGCCCGCGCCGCCGCTGCCAACCAGACCAGACATCGCGCCGCGCCATTTCTGCGGCACCGACTCGGTGCCGATGGTGTGGGTCGACGCCACCACGCCGCCAACGAACACGCCCTGCACCAGACGCAGGATCAGGAAAATGATCGGTGCAACGATTCCGACCTGATGGATCGTCGGCAACAAACCAAACACGGCCGTGGAGAGGCCAACGCCGACAATGGCGACAAGCATTGCACCTTTACGGCCGTGAACGTCTGCATAGTGGCCGAACACCGCCGAACCCACCGGCCGCATCAGCAAAGTCACGGCAAAGGAGGCATAGACCGCCGCAAGCGACAATGCCGCATTGGTGGAGGGAAAAAACAGCGCACCGATGACCGGAGCGACATACAGCAAGATGAACAGGTCGAACAAATCGAGCGACCAGCCGAGTACGGAGGCAATCGTCGCATTCAGCATTTGCCGGCTGTCGCCCATCGGCACCGCTTCCGCCGCGGTCGCATTGAGATCACTGGTGGCCATTTCAATCCCCTCAATTATTTGGTTGATTATGAATTCATCGTCCTACGAAATTCGGACTGCGCTTGGCGTTGAACGCCTCGACGCCTTCCTTGAAGTCTTCCGACTGACGCAGGCGGCTGTAGCAATGCCCTTCCAATTCGATGGCAATCTGGAGTGTCGAGTCCTCGGTATCGTTGAGAAGCTTCTTGGCGGTCCGCTGCGCCATCGGCGAGAACGCCCGCAATTCATCGACAAGCCTGTCCGTGGCCGCCTCGAGTTCACCGTCCGGCACGCATTCCGTCGCGATGCCCCAATCCAGCGCCTGCTTTGCAGTGATGCGCTTGGAGCGCATCACGATGTCCTTGGTGCGTGTGATGCCGACCATCTTCTGCAGGCGCGCGGACCCGCCGGAGCCGGGAATCTGGCCGAGCTTCTGTTCAGGAAGCGCGTACAACGTGGTTTCGGAAATGATACGAAAATCGCAAGCCAGTGACAGCTCGAAGCCAACCCCGAAGCAATAGCCCCTGTTGGCAACGATCACCGGCTTGGCGCAGCGCGCCGGCGAAGCGATGTTCCAGGCGAGCTTGGAGACATGCTCCGGCGAAGCTTCCATGAAGCCGCCGATGTTTCCTCCGCTGGAAAAATGCTGACCGACCGACCGGATTACGATCACCCGCACCTTGGGGTCTTCATCGAGCGTTTCGAACACCAGCCGAAACTGATCGCGCTGCGCCATCGAGACGACATTGAACGGCGGACGGTCCAGAATTATGTCGGCGCGCTCACGTGCATCGTCGCGCTCGACATGAAATCCATCGAGCTTGGCGAGGCGCGGATCGGCGAACTGGTATTGTGTAGGCATTGGCATGTATCCTCTTGTGATGTGATATTCAGGCAGCGTTGGGCGGCGACGTTTCGCGCTGGTATTCACCAGCGACGAGTAGCCGCCGCAGAAGTTTTCCGACTGGAGATTTCGGGATCGCTTCGACGAACACAAACTGGCGCGGACGCTTGAAATTGGCGAGTCCCGACAAACGGCAATATTGCTCGAGATCTTCCTCGCTCACCGGCGCGTTGCGCTTGACAAAAGCGGCAACGATCTTGCCCCATTTCTCATCGGCCAGGCCGACCACCGCGACCTCTGATACGGCCGGGTGCAGCGACAGGCAGCTTTCGATCTCGACCGGCGATACGTTTTCACCACCAGTGATAATCATGTCGTCGACACGGCCGGTGACAAACAGATCACCATCGCTGTCAGTGAAACCAGTATCGCCAGTGAAATACCAGCCGTCCCTGAGCGCCTTGGCGTCAGCGTCCGGTCGCCGCCAATAGCCCTCAAACGCTTCGTCGCCTGCGAGCGAGGCGATGATCTCGCCTTCTTCGCCGGTTGACGCGATGTCGTCTATGGAACTGCTCCCAAGCCTGACCACGCGAATGTTCTGGTTGATGCCCGCACGGCCCGCCGAACCCGGCTTCGCCACGGCGTTCTGGTCGATGGTGCAGGTGTAGACTTCCGAACTGCCGTAGTGGTTGACGAACAGATCAGGTTCGAAAATGCCATCGAGCTTCTTCAGCAAGCCGTCAGTCATCGACGCACCCGCGAAACCAAGCTTGCGCACGCTTGAAATGTCGGTGCCAGCGAAGTCAGGATGATGGATCAGATCGTGATACAGTGTCGGGACGAGATAGAGATTGGTGATCTTCTCGTTTTCAAGCAGCGAGAGCGCCTGTTTCGAATCGTATCGCGGCAGGCACACGAACGTGCCTCCAATCACCGACATCGCGATCAGCGACCGCACGCCCATGGTGTGATAGAGCGGCATCACGCCGAGCGTTCGTTCAAAACGGCCATAGAGATTTTGCGCGACATGCGCGATGGCGGCAGCCCGCTCGGCGCGGTGACGCCGCGGCACGCCTTTTGGTTTGGACGTCGTGCCGGATGTATAAAGCATGATTGACCATGCTTCAGCACTTACCCGTGCCTGTGTTAGCGGCACTACGGCGGAAATCAGATCTTCGAAAGCGAACGCGCCGTGACGCGCGGCTTCCGTTAGACCGATGCCGATCCGCTGCAATCCCACGGCATGTTGTGAGCCGTCGACCGCCTCACGCGACACATCTTGATAAACCAGCGCGCAGGCGTCGGAATCCTCAAGACAGAAATCCAGCTCGTCCGACTTGGCGCGCCAATTGATGGGTGTGATGACGAGACCCGCGAACTGGCAGGCCCAATAGACTGTCGCCGCTTCCCACCTGTTCTGCAACACCGTCAGGAGATGATCGCCCGGCTTCAGCCCAAGCCGGTCGAACGAGGCCACCAGCGAGGATATCTTTTCGAGCCACTCCCGATAAGAGAGTCGCACGTCGTCATCGACGATCGCGATTGCATTCGGATCGCGGGCCACGCTGGCCAGGAAACTGCTACCTAGATCAAACATTAGCAAGCTCGTTTTTTTCAGCGGTTGTTTTCATGTCCTTCGCCGCTTCAAGAGCGGCCTTAACGATGGGCGTATAACCCGTGCAGCGGCACAAATGGCCGCTGAGCAGAACGCGAATTTCCTCCTCCGTCGGATCGGGATTGTCGCGAAGAAAATGATCGAGCGACATCAAGATGCCGGCGGTGCAAAAGCCGCATTGCAGAGCATGATGTCTGCGAAAAGCCGCCTGCAAAACGCTCAAGCGGCCCGGCGAAGGCGCAAGGGATTCGACCGTGCGGATGTCGCAACCTTCGATCTGCACCGCCAGCGTCAGGCACGCGCGCGTCAGCATGCCATCGACAACGACGGTACACGCGCCGCAGACACCGTGCTCGCAGCCGACGTGGGTTCCAGTCGCGCCGATCTGATGACGCAGGAAATCAGTCAGGAGCATGCGTGGCTCCGCCTGCCCCTCGGCAGACTTGCCATTCAACGTGAACCGCACGTCATGACGCACAGCAGCTTTTAATGTGCTCATTTCATCACCTCGGCGATCAGCTCGCGTCCGATCATCCGCACCATATCGCGGCGGTACCGTGCGCTGGCATGCACATCATCGCGGGCGTCGAGGTCGTAAGCGAATTCATTCAATGCGTCGTCCAGCGCACTGCCATCGAGATTTTGCCAGTCACGCACCTGCGGCGTGTCGGCGACGCCGCCCACCGCAAGCCGCACGCCGCTCGCCGTCTTGATGGCGGCGCAGGCAACGATGGCGAAGTCGCCATGCCGCCGCGCGACCTCGCGAAATGCGCAGCGGCCAGCACCGGACGGAAACGTCGCTGCTTCGATGAGTTCGTCGTCCTGACGCGCGGTCGCCATCATGCCGCTGAAAAATTCTCGCGCGGGAACGGAGCGGCGCTTTTTCGCATTGCGCAAGTGGACGTCACCTCCCAGAGCGATCAATGTCAGCGGAAGCTCCGCGCTCGGATCGGCATGAGCGAGCGAGCCGCAAACCGTCCCGCGGCTTCTAGTCTGTTCATGCCCGGTCCATGGCAATGCCTGCGCTATCAGCGGCAGCACCTGCGACAACTCCGGCCAATTCAACAATGCCGCCTGACGCACGCCTGCACCGATCCGCACGACCTTCGCTTGACGCTCGATTCTGGCAAGATCCGCAAGCCGCATGATGTCGATCAGTACTTTCGGCTTGGCGAGACGCATGTTCAGCATCGCCATCAGCGACTGGCCACCGGCGATAATGCGCGCGTCGCCGCCCTCGCTTGCGAGAATTGCAAGCACCTCATCGACGCTTTGTGCGCGAACGTAATCAAAGGCGGCGGGCTTCATGATCTTCTCCTGAAGATCGAAGCGATTTTATCAAGCAGCGAAGCTGACGGCGCTCCGGCGGCATGACGCGCCAGAGCTTCAAAAAATTTTCCGATGATGACCTTGGTCGCACCATCGAGCAGGCGGCCACCGATGCTCGCGACCTTACCGCCAATGCCAGCGTCATAGACATAGGTCATGACGGTGCCACCCTTGCCATCCGGCGCTAGGGTGATGCGGCCCTCGCCGCCGCCGAAGCCCAGCGCGCCCTCGGCCTTTCCGCTCAGCGTGACGGCACGAGGCGGATCGAGATCGGACAGTTTCACATCAGCGCGGTATTGCCCCGTTACCGGCCCGATACCGAGCCGGACATCGGCGCGGAAATGAGTATCGGAAACCTTCTCGACGCTTTTGCATCCGGGAATCACCGCGCGCAGCGTTTCCGGATCGAGCAACATGTCCCAAATCTTTTCCGGCGTCGCATTGACGTGCGCGCTACCCTCACCGCGCAAGCGCTTGTCGCCGGCCACGGCCGGCGCCGCGGAGGATACCTTGCGACCTTGCGGTGGCGCGCGCTCGGCACCGCGGACGAGTTCGGCGAGTTTCGACGGCACCAGCGGCAGGACGATGTCGCGTGCACCGAGCGCGTCGGCCACCGCGTTGGCGATGCAAGCTGGCGTCGACATGCAGTTGCCTTCGCCTACGCCCTTGGCGCCGAGGGGCGTAAATGGCGACGGTGTCTCCAGATGAATGATGATCGGTTCGGGGACTTCCGTCGAAGTCGGCAGGAGATAGTCAGCGAAGGTGCCGGTGAGGAAGCTGCCGTCCGCTCCGTATGAAAACTCTTCGAACAGGGAAGCGCCAAGCGCCTGCGTGAAGCCACCCCTGATCTGACCGTCGACCATGCCCGGATGCAGAATGGTGCCGCAATCGTGCATCGTGACGTAACGATCGATCCGCGTCTCCAGCGTGACGCGGTCGATCTCGACTGCGCAGATATCGAAGATAAAGCCATGGCACAGCGACGAATTGACGAGGTCGTCGTCGTCAGGCGCCGTCAGTTCCGGAGGCGTCCAGAACACGGTTTCGCGCAGTGTGTTGCCGACATCTTCCGGCAGTGAGCCGGGCGACCAATGACCGAGAGCGGCAATGCGCGAGAACGGCACTTTATTTTCGGGATTGATTTTGGAACGAACGCTGCCATCCGCAAATTCGACCTCGGATGCAGGAATGTTAAGGCGGCTGGCGGCGACACGCGCGAGTTTCTTCGACAGCTTTTCGGCTGCGAGCTTCGCGGTTCCGGCGACCGCCGGTGCGAAACGGCTGGCGTAGTTTCCCGAGGCAATCGACCATGCATCCTTGGCCGTATCCATCTCTGCATTGACGCGGATGTCCTTCGGCGTAAGACCGAACACGTCGGCAACGACCTGAGACAGAACCGTGCGATGGCCCTGCCCCTGTGGCACCGAGGCGACGTGAACCGTAACGCTGCCGACTGGATCGACGGCAACGGTCGCGGTCGCCTGTGCGCCGTTTTTCGGTCCTGCCTTGCGGCGCTCGTCGGCGGTGAGGACAGTCGTGATGTAGCCCATATTCGACACGCTGGGCTCGACCACGGCGGCATAACCGATGCCATAGAGACGGCCTTCCGCTCGTGCGGCATCGCGGCGCTTCTTCAGTTCGGCAAGACCGCCCTTTTCAACGCCGAGAATAATGCTCTCCTGATAGTCGCCTGAATCCAGGAGCGCGCCGGTAGCGGTGCGATAGGGAAATGCATCGGCACGAACCAGATTGCGACGGATCACATCGAGCGGATCCAAATTCAGGTCAACCGCGATACGATGCACGAGACGCTCAAGCGCGAAATAGACCTGCGGCCCGCCGAAGCCGCGATTGAGCCCGGTCGGCGTTTTGTTGGTGACGATAACGCGGTTGCGGATCGCGACATGGGAGATGTCGTACGCTCCGGTCATGTTGCCGTGCATCCGGTACAGCGTCGCAGGTTCAGGAGCGCGCAGATGCGCGCCGCAGTCTTCGATCTGGTCCCAGTCCAGCGCAAGAATTTTTCCTTCCTGCGTCACCGCGGCCTTGAGCGTGGTGACGCGGTTGGTCGCCGATACCGAGGCAGACAGATGTTCGAGACGGTCTTCGATCCATTTCACCGGCCGCCCCGTCACATGCGAGGCGGCGGCAATCAGCACGATGTAGGGGAAAACGCCTTGCTTGATGCCGAAACTGCCCCCGGAATCCGGCGGGGTACGCAGCCGCAAACGGTTACCGGGCACTTTCAACGCACGAGAAATCACCGCATGGATGCTGAACGGACCCTGAAAGTTTGCGAGCACGTCATAGGAGTCGTCCATCGGGTCGTAGTCGGCGACGACGCCGTAGGTTTCGATCGGTGTGCAGGAATTGCGCGGATAATGGACATCAATCGAGACGTAATGCGGAGCCTGCGCAAACGCGCTTTCCGGATCGCCGTAGCGAAACTTCCGTTCGCTTGCGATGTTATTCGAAAATCCGTCGTGAAGAAGCGGGGCACCATTCGCGATAGCCGCGACCGGATCGACCACCGCGTTCATCGTCTTGTAGTCGACCTCAATGAGTTCAAGCGCGTCTTCCGCTTTGTAACGGTCGCTGGCGACGACGATCGCCACCGGCTCGCCCACATAACGGACACGATCGATCGCGATCGGCCAGCATTCCACCGGCGCTTTCACGCCAACGACAAGACTAGTCGTGATTTTCTTGATGTCTTCGCCCGTCAGAACTGCGCTAACGCCCGGTGCGCGCTTCGCGGCCTCCACATTGATGCCGACGATTTGCGCGTGCCCATGGGGAGACCGAAGGATAGCCGCGTGAAGGGTTGCGGGACGAACACCGAGATCGTCGATGTAACGGCCGCGGCCAGCCAGCAGGGTGGCGTCTTCGACGCGTTCGAGCGAGCGCCCCGTCCATGGGCGCTTCGCATCGTCCCTCACATGTTGAGGGTCGATCATTACCTTTATCCTCCCATCGGAATCCGCGCTCTTTCCGGCGCTTTATGGGGAGTTTTTTGGCAACAAGCGGCAGGCGAAAGCCATACCAGAGGCTCTCACAATTTACCAATGCGTCT
>DASWQB010000176.1:0-17647 GCA_036398335.1 Afipia sp.
GGCGCTTCACGCGTCAGCGCCCCGATGGGAACGCTGCTGCGCCCCGGCGACACCGTGCAGGTCAGCGAGCGCTGGTTCTAAAAGCGTTTTGTATTCTGGAATAGCTCGATCCGTCATTGTGCCGGGCACAGCCGTTCGAAGAACGGCGGCGCTTCTGCGCGCCCACGAGCCGGCAATCCGTTTTTTCAGGAGGAGGGATGCGCGGATCAAGTCCGCGCATGGCCAGTTTGGATCAGCCGAACGGCGAGCGCCACATCCAGGGCCGCGACCAGTCACCCTTCCAGCCGGTGAGACGTCCCTTGCGGAACTGCAAGTAAAGCGGATCCTGTCGCCACAGGAAGCCGTCGCCATTGGCCGGCCGCACCACCACGAAAACCTCATCGCCCGGCCTGCCGCTCACATAAATCAGCGGCAGCCCGAGGGCGCGTGAAGCCGCGTCGGCATCCATGCCGAACGCCAGCGGGATGTTGTTCGACAAAGTCGATGTGAAGGGGCGGCGCGGTGTCATGTCCTGCGCGCAGGCCGGTGCTGTCGCATGAAAAGCAATGCCGCATGCCGCGATTGCAAGAAGACAGGAAAAGACTTTCATGCGCGCGATTGTCTCCGGATCGCGCTGTATTGCAAGGCCAAAGCCGCTCACGACATCCACGCCGATCCCATGGTTCTGTGTGTTTTTTAATGCACGCGCCGCTGGGTTGCACGCATCATTGTTGCACGTATCATTGCAGGGCAGGCGTCCTGCCGGAGTTTCCCGTTGCGGCTTGCTAAATTCCATCCGCCCCTGCTAGGTGTCGCGCCGTGAAAGAGACCGGCTTTCAGCCGGCGGACTGCGATCCATTTTCAAAAATTTATTCGGGAGGCTGTTTCCCATGATCCTGTTTCGTGTCGTTGCCACAAGCCTGGCGCTGGTTGCCTGCGCCACTCTCGCGCTGCCTGAGGCCGGCAATGCCAAATCCCGCCACCATCATGCAAAATCCCGTGCGCGCGGCGGCACGCATCTGTATGTGCTGCTCGGTCTTGGCAACAACTCGCCGGGGCTCGCCGAATTCGGCTATCGCATGCAGCGCGCGGGTGTTCGCACCACCATCGCCAATCACGGTGAGGAGCCCGCGCTCGCGGCACAGGCGATCGAGGAATACAAAAGCGGCCGCACTTCATCGATCAAGATCGTCGGCCATTCGCTGGGCGGCAGCGCCGCCGCCGACATGGCCGCGACGCTCGGGCAGGCGGGCGTTCCGGTGCAGCTTCTGCTGACACTGGACCCGACAGGCGGCGCAGCGCCGACCGCGAACGTGCGCCGGTTCGTGAATCTGGTGCCGCGTGCCGGCGAGGATCATTCCACGATGATCGCCGGGCAGATGCGCACGATCACCGCTTATGCGGGCGGGCGCTAGGCAGTTGAGATTCACTCGGGATCGTCATGCGCGGGCATAGCCGTTCGAAGAACGGCGTCGCTTCCGCTCGCCTATGATCCGCGCATCCATCGGAAGATGAATCTCTTCAAGAGATGGATTGCCGGGTCAAGCCCGGCAATGACAAAATCAAAACGACCGGGCGTGCAAAACAAATCTTTTACCGCCCGTCACTGCGCCGTTTGCTTGCGAAGTTCCGCCACATCCTGCGCCGTGACCTGCGATCCCTTGGCGCCGAAACGCGCGGTGACGTAATTGGCGACCGCCGCGATCTCCTCGTCCGAATGCGAGCCGCCGAAGGCGGGCATCGAAAGCGCGCCCGAAGCCGCCTTGTTGCCGTTCAGCACGACCTGCACGACGTTGATCGCCTTCGGATCGTTGACGGTGCGCGCGCCCGTCAGCGTCGCGAACGGCGACAATCCGCTCTCGCCGCTCCAACTGTGGCAACTGACGCATGATCCGGCGAACACCATCGCGCCCGTCGCATTCGATGTTCCGCCGCCGTCTTTATAGGATGCCGGCGCGGCCGGCGCGCGTGTCGATGGATCGTTCGATGCCACCGCCGGTACGGTGCGCAAATAGGTCGCCAGCGCGCCGATGTCCTCCGGCGTCATCTTGCTGAAGCTGTGCAGCACGGCTTCGCCCATCGGCCCCGAAGCGCTGCCGTGGCCGGCGGCATGTCCGGTGGACAGATAAGAGATAAGGTCGTCCTTGCTCCATGAGCCGACGCCGGTGCTCTTGTCCGACGAGATATTATAGGCGCGCCATCCGCCCGTCAGCGCGCCGCCGAATTTCTGGCGGTTGTCGAGCGCGAAAGCGAGATTGCGCGGGGTGTGGCACTCGCCGCAATGCGCCAGTGCCTCGGCGATGTAGGCGCCCCTGTTCCATTCCGCGCTTTGCGCCGTGTCGGGCGTGAAGCGTTTGTCAGGATTGAACAGCGCCGACCAGAACGCCATGCCCCAGCGCTGGTTGAACGGGAACGCCAGCGTGTTTTTCGGAATCTCCGCGCGCACCGGATCGAGGCTGAAGAGATAGGCCTTGATCGCCAGCGCGTCCGCGTCGGTCATGTAGGTGTAGGACGTGTAAGGCATCGCCGGATAAAGCCGCTGGCCGTCGCGGCGGATGCCGCGATGCATCGCGTTGAGGAAATCCTCATCGCTGTAATTGCCGATGCCGGTGTCCTTGTCCGGCGTGATGTTGGTGGAATAGAGCGTGCCGAACGGCAGCTTGAAGGGAAAGCCGCCGGCGTAGTCCTTGCCACCCTGCGCGGTGTGACAAACCATGCAGTCGGCGGCGCGTGCCAGATAGGCGCCGCGCTCGATCAGGCTGGCTTGAGTTAGCTTCGCCGGAACGCCGGTCGGGTTGGTGTCCTTGTAATCGGCGAGCGCGACCTTCGGGCCGCCGCTGAAGTCCGTCGGTCCGGGTCCTTCGACATACAAAGTTGTGCCTGTTGCAGCCGCGATCGCGAAGATCACAATGAGGCTGCCGATCATCCGTCCGCGGGCGCTCATGTCTTCTTTCCTGCGGCGATCATCGAACGGTCGATCGGCAGCCGCCGCAGCGGCACGCCGGTCGCGGCGTAGATCGCGTTACGCAGGGCAGGCGGACCCGCCGCCACGCCGGTCTCGCCGATGCCGCCGGGACTCTCCCCGCTTTTAATGAGATGTACCTCGATCTTCGGCACCTGATCGATGCGCAGCATCCGGTAGTCGTTGAAGTTGGATTGCTGCACACGGCCTTTGTCGATGGTGACTTCGCCGTAGAGCGCGGCGGTGAGGCCGAAGATCAGTCCGCCCTGAAGCTGCGCAATGACCGTGTCGGGGTTGACGGCGATACCGGTGTCGACAACGCAGGTCACCCGGCGCAGATGCGGCTCGCCGAAATCATCGACGAAGGCTTCCACCACCGTGGCGATAAAGCTTTCGAACGCCGGCTGCACGCTTACGCCGCGTCCCGTGCGCGCGGGCAGCGGTTTGCCCCAATCCGATTTCTCCGCGACCATGTCGAGTGCGGCCTGCAAACGCGGGGGGAGCATCGGGCGGCGAAACGCGATCGGGTCCCGGCCGGCCTTGCGGGCCAGTTCGTCCATGAAACATTCGATCGCGAAAATGTTGTTGTTCGGTCCGACACCGCGCCAAAATCCGGTCGGCACGGCGGGCGGCTCGGCGCGGGCAAATTCAACATGAAAGTTGGGAATGCCGTAAGGCATGTCGATGGCGCAATCGACGCCGTCGATATCGACCCCGTTCTGGAATCCGGGGGGAAACCAGCGTGCCATCACCGATGATCCGGCGACACGGTACTTCCAGGCGGCGATCTTGCCGTCGGCCAGTGTTGCCGAAATCTTGGTGCGATAGACCGGCCGGTAGACGTCGTGCTGAATATCTTCTCCGCGGGTCCAGACGACTTTGACGGGACCTCCAACCTGCTTTGCCACAAGCGCGGCGGAGATCGCCATGTCCGGCTCGAGCCTGCGGCCGAAACCGCCGCCGAGATAGTGGTTGTTCACGATGACCTTCTCGACCGGCAGGCCGAGCGCCTTTGCCACTTCCGACTGCACGCGAGACATAACCTGGCTGCCGAGCCACAATTCACACCCGTCGGGCGTGACTTGAGCCGTGCAGTTCATCGGCTCCATCGTGGCGTGGGCGAGGAAAGGAAGTTCATAAACCGCGTCGATCCGCTCGCCCGACGCCAGCGCTTTTGTGACATCGCCGGTCGATTTTGCGACAGCACCGTCTTTTTCGCTTACGGCGCGAAGATGGTCCCAGATGTCCTTGGAACTGACGCCGGCATTCGGACCATCGTTCCATGTGATGTCCAGTGCGTCCAGGCCCTGCTGCGTGGCCCAGCTGTGATCGCCGACCACGGCCACCAGATCGTCGAGCACAACGACGTTCCGCACGCCGGGAATTTTCTTCGCCGCGCTGTCATCGACCTTGGCGACCTTGCCGCCGAACACCGGCGACTGCTTGATGGTGGCGAACTTCATGCCGGGCAGGATCGCATCGATGCCGTAGACGACCTTGCCGTTGACCTTGTCAGGCGTGTCGAGCCGCTTTAGCGGTTTGCCGATCAGCGTGAAATCCTTCGGGTCTTTCAGTTTCACATCGCTCGGCGGCGTCTGTTGTTGCGCGGCATCCGCCAGCGCGCCGTAGGACAGCGAGCGGCCGCTGTCCTTGTGCGAAACGACACTGTTCGACGCCGTGCAGCTCGACGGCTCGACCTGCCATTGCTGCGCGGCCGCCTGCACCAGCATGGCCCGCGCGGTCGCCGCCCCAACACGCAACGGCTTCCAGAACGCGCGAATGGAATTCGAATTGCCGGTCGCCTGAATGCCGAAAAGAGGATTGCCGTAAAGCTTGTCGCTCGACGGTGCATGCTCCAGCGTCAGCTTTGAGAAATCGGCATCGAGCTCTTCGGCCATAATCATCGATATGGATGTGTAGACGCCTTGTCCCATTTCGACCTGAGGCATTACGAACGTCGTTTCGCCGGAAGGCGCAATCCGGATGAAGGCGTTAGGCGCGAATTTGCCGGCCGTCGAATCCGGCGGCTGCTGTGGTTCGTTCACCCTCGGCGCGGCCTGTGCGGGAAGGTGGAAGGCCAGCACGAAACCGCCGGCGAGCGCGCCGGTCAGCAGGTCCCGGCGCGAGGGTTCGGCGAGAGTTTTTGCGACGAAATTCATGGCCGGTTCCTATGCCTTGCGGTCCGACGCGGCCTGGTTGATCGCTTCGCGAATGCGCACATAGGTGCCGCAGCGGCAGATATTTCCGGCCATCGCGGCGTCTATGTCTGAATCGTTGGGGTTCGGCGTGGTCGCGAGCAGGGCGGCCGCCGACATGATCTGGCCGGACTGGCAATAGCCGCATTGAATGACTTCGAGATCGAGCCACGCTTTCTGCACCTTGGCGCCAACGGGTGTCGCGCCAATTCCTTCGATGGTGGTGATCGCGCGATTGCCGATGGAGCCGATGGGGAGAACGCAGGATCGCAGCGGCCGTCCATCGATGTGGACCGTGCAGGCCCCGCATTGCGCGATGCCGCAGCCGAATTTTGTGCCGGTAAGGCCGAGCAGGTCCCGAAGAACCCAAAGCAGCGGCATATCGTCCGGGGCATCGACGGCTTTTTGTTCGCCGTTGATCGTCAACGTCATTGTCATAAGCGCCCTCCGATCCATCGATCGCTGAGCTGGATGGACGACATCTCGTCCTTAGAAGCGTTATAAACTGATCTGACGGAAGCGACAATGCATATTGTCGGGTGATGCATTCATGCGTTTGGATGATGCCGCGCTGATGGCGGATGTCTAAAATTCCTTGCGATGGAAATTATTATAATGTGCGGCCCAAGCAAATTGACGAAGGCCTGGCGCGCCGCGCCGGGTGATGATGATAACTACGTCTACGCTGTAGCCCTCCTCTAGGCGTCGCCCCAATCCCGACCTCACACGACCGACGGCTTCTTCGCCAGAAGGCTTTCAGCGGTTGCGATCACGGCCTCACGTGCCGCTCTCGGATGCCAATCAAGAAAGCGGCCGGCCTTCGCCGAGGAGAACGCGCGACGTTTGCCGAGATCGGGCAACAGCGGTCGCAGATCGGGGTTGGCGAGTGCGAGGAGGCGGACCAACCAATCCGGCATGGTGCGCGTCGGGACTTTCGACGCCGCCTCGCCGAACCGTTCGCGTAGGAGGGAGGCGACATCTGCGAGCCACAGAAGTCCGCGCTGGCGATCCAGCGTTCGCCCATGCCCTTCGGATCGTTGAGCACGCTGAGATGCAGATCGGCGAGGTCGCACACGTCGATCATGGAAAAGCCGAGGCGAGGCACAGCCGGCATTTTCCCCGTGAGCATCTGGCCGACCACGCCGAGGCTTTCGCTTGCATTGCGGCCGATGAGCGGCCCTTGCACGAAGCCGGGAAGAACGGTCGCGATCTGCGGCCCATCCGGATGCGCGCTCGCAAAATCCCAGGCGGCGCGCTCGGCGAGTGTTTTGGACAAGGTATAGGTATCGACGCCCGGCGCTTTCACGTCGGTCCAGTCGGTTTCGTCGGCGGGCCGCGAGAGATCGCCGCTGCGTGCCGCCGCGGCCGAAGAGGTCAGCACGATCCGCTCCACGCCGGCCCTGGCCGCGGCGCGCAGCATCCGTTGCGTTCCATCCACCGCCGTCGCGATCGTATCGACGCCGCGCCGCGCCATGACGGGCGAGGCGACATGGGCGACACGCCGAACACCCTGCATCGCTGCCTCCCAGCCGCCATCGGCCAGGAGATCCGCCGCCACGAATTCCAGCAAAGCCATATCCCGCGCCACGCTTGCGATATCGGCGCGCACCGCGTCCGCCCGCGCCATGTCGCGCAGGGTCGCGCGAACGGCGCTGCCCTCGCCGAGCAATCGGGCGATGATCCAGCCGGCGACATAGCCAGAGCCGCCGGTTACGAGGGTCACGTCCTTGTCGTTTGCCATTGTTCCGTCCCATCCAGTATCTATTGGATACTGATAGAACATCGACGCTAATGGCGCGGCAAGGAGGCACTTCGATGATACTGGGCGGGCGGGACATTCCCTCCGACACCTGCCGCATGGTGGGTGACATCCTCGGTCAGATCGGCAACAAATGGTCCATCCTGGTCATGGTGCTGCTGTCGTCGAGACCATGGACCTTCAATGCGCTACGCCGGGAAATCGGCGTCATCACCCAGAAGGTTCTGACCTCGACGCTGCGGGGACTGGAACGGGACGGCTATATCGGCCGCACCGTCCTGTCTGGGGCAGTCGTCCGCGTCGAATATCATCTGACGCCGCTCGGACGCGATGTCCTGCAGCCGATGAATGCGCTGGCGGCGTTTGCTCTGGAGAGGCAGGCAGATGTTCTGGCGGCGCGCGCGGCCTACGACGCCGCTAAGGAGGTGCGGCCTTGAAAAATGCTTCAGAGCACCGACTCATAATTCCTGGGCTGGACGAAGCCGGCGGGCATGTCGGGATTGGTGCTTCCCGCACCCATTTTTCAGTGGGCGGAATTCAAATAGAGCGCTGAAATTAGTGGCGCACCGCACGGGGCGAAGATGATAACTACGTTTACGCTATAGCCTCTAAAATCCCTCTAGGACCGGGGGGCATGGCTGTTTGCCGTCGGTGTTTATCTTTGGCGTTCGTGGGTATTGTGCGAGTTCAACCTGAGCGAAGCGCAGCTCAGCGCGTCGTGCTAATCTCGAGCAACCCACAGGGGCGTTTGCGCGCTGATGCGGCTCAGCGTGCCGTTGAATTCGCATGCGCAAACAGAGCCGAATGGGGGATATCGATACGTGTCGTGAGGCCTGTCGTGGATAGGTCGCGGGTAATCGTGCCTCGGAGCTGCCCCTCAACCATCGTCTTCAGCAGCCGGGAACCAAAGCCTTCTGTCGACCCGCCGTTCACGTTGCCCTCGAAGCATTCTTGCCAATCAATGATCTGCCGATCGGCTTCGAGCCGGAGTGAGATCAAGAGGGAGCCATCGGGCCGGGACAGCGCGCCATATTTTGTCGCATTGGTTATCAGCTCATGGAATACCAGCGCAAAAGCGGTGACTGTGCCTGCATCGAGAGCGACGTCCGCGCCCTCAATGGTAATGCGGTCGCTATTGCCGTCTGTGTAAGGTTCGAGCAATTGTTGCAGCAGGCTTCGCATCGAGCCGGACTTCGCGTTCGGCGCGCCGCGGATCACCCCATGTGCCTGATTGAGGGCATTGAGCCGCGCACGCAAGGAATCTGCCAAAGGCTTGTGTTCGGGTTGCTCTCGCACCGATAGGCTGACGAGGCCGTTCACCAGCGCGAATAGGTTCTTGATCCGGTGATCCAGCTCATGGGATACCAGCTCACGCTGTTCTTCCAGACGCTTTGGCGCGTCTATGTCGCTTGAGGTGCCGTACCAGCGGACGATCCTCCGATTCGCGTCCCTTAGTGGGAGCGCCAAGACCCACAGCCATCGATAGTCACCGTCCTTATGGCGAAAGCGATAGTCTATGTCATAAGTATTGCCGGTCGCCAGGCACTCGCTCCATGTCTCGGCGACACGGGGCCAATCTTCAGGATGGACCAGTTCTTGCCAGGTCGTTGGCTCGATTTCTTCCGCTGTAATGCCGGTAAATTCGGTCCAGCGCTGGTTGAAGTAGTCATGACGCCCTTCGGCGTCGGTGCTCCAAATAATCTGCGGTATGGATTCGGCGAGGATGTCGAAGCGGAGATTACTTTGTTCAAGGGCCGCCGTCGTCTCGGTCTGCGCGGTGATGTCGATAACAATCCCAGCGAACTGGACGACGCGTCCCTTGGCGTCGTGCACAGGACGGCCGGATACCACAAACCAGCGAACCTCACCGCCGCTGGTTACCGCACGGTAGCTGCACCGGTAATCCGAGCCAGACCTGATGGCTGCGCGCAACGTTTCGAGGACGCGATCACGATCTTCGGGATGGACCGAAGCGGATAGGATATCATTGCTGACGCCGTCATGTGCGTCTTTTTCGGAGACGCCGAACAGCGCCGCGAATGTTCCGTTGGTGGTCACCTTATTATTGCGGACGTCAAGGTCCCAGGTGCCAATGATGCCGCCGGCTTCGAGGGCAAGATTCATGCGCTGCCGCGCACGTTCCAGCGCCCTGAGTGTCCGCATACGCTCCGTCGTCTCGCTTACGACCACTAGAACGCCGTGGATATTGGCGCTCGTATCAGCGATGGGAGTGAAGCCGAGGCTGAACCACGCAGTCTCCAGAGTGCTGTTTCGTTTCAGTCTGATTGGCTGATCTTGAACACGAACACCCGTGCCGTTGTAACAGGATGAGATGACGTCGCTGAAGAAGTTGGCTGCAATTGGGAGAGCTTTTGCGACGGGCTTTCCAAGAACCCCGTCATAGCGATTGCCGAGCATTTCCCGGAGCGCCTCGTTATGAACGACGATGCCGTCACGGCCAACCAGCACGGCCATGCCGGAGGGAGAGTTCAGAACCAACCGCAGCGCCGATTTGAGTTCATCCGGCCACGTTTTGAGCGGCCCCGCTGACGACCCTGACCAGTCGAACGCCCAGATGCGCTGCAACATGACGCTTGCGTCCGCGAACTGGGCGTCCACCTCGCCGAACCAGCCGAACAAATGTTTCGGCATCTTCCCTCCCGCGGCGTTTTTGCTCGAACCTACAGCCCCGGCGTGCCAGCCGTCTAGGAATGTTGGAGCCGAAACATCGCAAGATCTGACCTATTTTTCTAAATATCGGTTTGTTGAACGCACGACTTTGGAACAGATACTCCCGTTTTACGTTTAGAACCGCGCTCATCTTCCGATTTAAAGCGGTGTGCTGCAGCGCCCAACAGGAGGATGCCAGCCATGCCAGCCCGCAAGACGACATCAGCGGTACGCACAAAGATCACTGTTCATGACCAGAAGCTTGTTGCGGGCCAAGGAGGAGACCTGCACCAGGTTGCGCACGGCGATATACCGGTGATGACGACTGCGCAGGGCGGTCCTGTGTCGGACGACCTCAATACGCTGAAGGTTGGTGCTCGTGGGCCGGCCCTGGTCGAGGATTTCCATTTCCGGGAGAAAATCTTTCACTTCGATCATGAGCGTATTCCCGAGCGCGTGGTTCACGCTCGCGGTTACGGCGCACACGGTTATTTCGAAACCAATAAGTCGCTCGCCAAATACACGCGCGCCGACATCTTCCAGCGCGCCGGCGAAAAGACACCGGTATTCGTACGCTTCTCGACCGTCGCGGGCGCCAAGGGATCGTCCGATCTAGCCCGCGACGTACGCGGTTTTGCCGTGAAGTTCTATACGAAGGAGGGCAACTGGGACCTTGTCGGTAACAACATGCCGGTCTTCTTCATACAGGACGCCATCCGTTTTCCCGACCTTATTCATGCTGTCAAGGAAGAGCCTGACCGCGCTTTCCCGCAGGCGCAGTCAGCGCATGACAATTTCTGGGATTTCATCTCGCTGACCCCGGAATCGATGCACATGATCATGTGGGTCATGTCGGACCGCGCGATCCCACGCTCCTTCCGCTTCATGGAAGGTTTTGGTGTTCACACCTTTCGGCTGGTGAACGCAAAGGATGAGTCGACTTTCGTCAAATTCCATTGGAAACCGAAGCTGGGACTTCAATCGGTCGTCTGGAACGAGGCGGTGAAGATCAACGGCGCCGACCCGGACTTCCACCGCCGCGACCTGTGGAATGCGATCCAGTCCGGCAACTTTCCGGAATGGGAATTGCGGTTGCAACTATTCGACCAAAAGTTCGCCGACAGTTTTGACTTCGACGTGCTCGATCCAACAAAGCTCATCCCCGAAGAGGTCCTTGAGCCCATTCCGGTTGGCCGCCTCGTGCTGGATCGCATGCCGGACAATTTCTTCGCCGAGACCGAGCAAGTCGCGTTCATGACGCAGAACGTGCCGCCCGGCATTGATTTCTCCAACGACCCGCTGCTGCAGGGCCGCAATTTCTCCTACCTCGATACCCAGCTGAAACGGCTCGGTGGTCCGAACTTCACGCACATTCCGATCAATGCGCCCAAGTGCCCATTCCATCACTTTCAGCAGGACGGCCATATGGCCATGCGCAACCCGGTCGGCCATGTGAACTATCAGCCGAATTCCTTCGGCGAAGGACCACGGGAATCGCCGCAATTGGGATTTCGGACGTTCGCCGAAGCGCAAGAAGGCCAGAAGGTTCGCTTGAGGGCAGAGAGTTTTGCCGACCATTACAGCCAGGCAGCGCAATTCTATAACAGTCAAACCGCGCCTGAGCAGAAGCACATTGCTATGGCGCTGACCTTCGAGCTTTCCAAGGTAGAGACACCGGTCATTCGCGAGCGCATGGTTTCGCATCTTCTGAACATCGACACAGGATTGGCTAAAGTGGTCGCCGGCAAGCTTGGCATCCGCAAGATGCCGAAAGCCGCGGATGCAGCCGTGCAACCGCGCGGCGATCTTCCACCGTCGCCAGCGTTAAGCATCATCGAAAACGGCCCGGACAGTTTTGCCGGACGCAAGGTCGGCGTATTGGCCACCAATGGGAGCGATGCTGCGATTTTGAAGAAGTTGCAATCCGCGATCGAAAAGGAAGGCGCGGTAATGGAGGTGATCGCGCCCCAAGTTGGCGGGTTCGAGGCCTCGAATGGGGATTGGATGGCAGCGCACCACATGATCGACGGCGGCCCATCTGTGCTTTTCGACGCTGTCGCACTTGTCCTGTCGGAAGAAGCCGCGAACCTACTGATTGGCGAGGCTGCGGCCCGAGATTTTGTCGCCGATGCGTTCAGTCATTGCAAATTCATCGGCTTTACCGCGGGAGCACTGCCGCTGCTTGCAAAGGCAGGTGTCGAGCCGGACATGGATGAGGGGCTTATCCCCCTGGATCATGCAAAGGCGGCTGCGGACTTCGTTGCATCCTGCCGCATGCTGCGGGTCTGGGCGCGGGAAGATGCTGTCAAGCTATGACTTAGCTGCTTTTATCCGGATGCGACAATCCGCATTGAAGGCGAATGCCAGCGGTCCGGCATCAGCCGGGCCGTTTTACGTTGCACTGCTTAAAGTCCAAAACCGAAGTAGTCATTACCCATGAAGAACATTGCTATCGTCGGCACCGGTCCGACCGGCATCTATACCTTCTTCTCTCTCCTCAAAGGCGGAACGCGGGTCTCCATCTCTATCTACGAGAAGGCGGAGGAGGCCGGCGTCGGCATGCCCTATAATGATGACGACAATAGTCGGATGATGCTGGCCAATATTGCCAGCATCGAGATACCCCCGATTACGTCGACATATCTCGAATGGCTTCGCGTTCAGGACGAGAAGCGTCTTGCACGCTATGGCGTCGATAAAGCTACGCTCCACGACCGGCAGTTTCTGCCGCGCATCCTGTTGGGCGAATATTTCCGGGACCAGTTCCTGGCTCTTGTTAACAAGGCGCGCGAGACAGGTTTTGACATCGATGTACATGAATCCTGTGAGGTCACGGATATCGAAGCTATCTCCGACGGCGTGAAGCTCTGGGCAAATGGCGAACCGGCATCGAAGC
Source organism: Afipia sp. (assembly GCA_036398335.1). Classification (GTDB taxonomy): domain Bacteria; phylum Pseudomonadota; class Alphaproteobacteria; order Rhizobiales; family Xanthobacteraceae; genus Afipia. The sequence continues at coordinate 12,462 of DASWQB010000176.1, forward strand.
TCTTCGATCTCGTCGTTATCGCCACGGGCCACGTCTGGCCGGAAGAGGATGAGGCGACGCGGAGCTATTTCCCAAGTCCCTGGTCGGGGCTGGTCGACGTAAAAATCCCGCCATGCAAGGTTGGGATCATGGGCACATCGCTCAGTGCCATCGATGCAACCATGGCCGTGGTTGCCCAACATGGAGCCTTTGTCGAGGTCGACGAGGACACGCTTCGTTTCGATCTGGATCAGGACAGCAAAGGTCTGTCGATTACCCTCATGTCCCGCTCGGGCATCCTGCCGGAGGCGGATTTCTATTGTCCCATTCCCTATGAGCCGCTGAAGGTGGCTACCGAGCAGACGATCGAAAGGGAGATCGCCGCCGGTCCGGATGGACTGCTCGACAGGGTATTTGACCTTATCGTGCGAGAGATCGAGGCCGTCGATTCAAACTGGAGCCAACGCGTATCACTCGGCACGCTCGACGCCGACAGTTTTTCGGACGCATATTTCGCCGATCGAGAGCGTCATGATCCGTTCCGCTGGGCGGAATACAATTTGAAGGAAGTCGATCGCAATAAACGTGACAGGCATACGGTTCCCTGGCGATATGCGATTCTGCGCCTCCACGAAATGGTGCAGGAAATTATCCCTCATCTTGGCGAAGGCGATCGGGAACGTTTCGATGCCGGCCTTTGCAAGGTTTTCGTCGACAACTACGCGGCCATTCCCTCGGAATCGATCCGCAGGCTGCTGGCCCTGCGAAAGGCCGGCCTGATCGAGGTGCTCAAACTCGGGCAGGACTACGACATGGACGTCAGAGATGACCACACCGTCATCGCTATCGGCGGCGAGCCATGGACCTTCGACGTGTTCATCGATGCGCGCGGCCAAAGGCCGCTCAAGTCGAGGGACCTGCCATTTCCATCGCTTCGCAAGCAGTTGCTAGCCGTCGGCGAGGACATTCCCGATGTCAGCGACGACTACACCTTGCTGGCGCCGGATATCGCGCGCGGCAATATCGCGTTCGGCGCGCTGCCTTATCTCATCCACGATCAACCCTTTGTGCAGGGGATTACGGCAAGTGCCAATATCGGCGCTGCTATCGCGAAGGCGGTCATTAAGTCTTCGACCCACCAGCGTAAAAAGATGGCTTTTCTGACGGCATAGTCATCATTTGGTGTGACGTCGCATCGGAACGGTGGCGTCATGTCCACGGATTGCGCGGGTGACGATCGCCCCGGGGGGGTGGCGCCGCGCCCGCTATCGCAAGCTCGCTGCCGGTGGAAAGAAACCCACAGTGGTTGTGACCGCGATCGCCCGCGAACTCAGCGGTTTCGTCTGGGCAATAGGTCAGACGATGAGGCCCGAAACGCCATAGGTGTAAATCCGCCGACCTGTTCGGCCGGGGGCGGAGCGCAAGGTCAGGCAATCCTCGAGAGCCCTATGGGCCGGTTCAATCCGACGCCCGTACTAAGTCAGAGGTAGGCCGCGACGAAAAGCATTCATGCGGTATCCAACCCGCGAATGGAAGATTGATCGACCGTCGCCATCGGCGCTTCGCCCCTGACCCAACAGGAAGATCTTTCTTTGTCGCCATGCCTTCGGCACGGCGAGGACTCTCGCACATCTTTTTACTTGCAAAAGGACATGGAAGGGCTCCGCCCTCGCGGCGGGCAAGAGCGGACGGCCGGTATCCCCGACCTTCCGCGCGGATGCGTGCTGCGCACTGTCGTCATGCCGCCATCCGCTTGTGCAGGCCGGGTGAGACATCCATCTGTTACGCAATGTGGATGGCGCGACCCAGGTCCATCAATGATGAAACGGCGGGGTTCTTCGACGCAACCGGCGCGCAGAGCACAACCTTGAACTCCGGAGCTTTGGACAAGGGCCTGGAAGAAAGCCCGGCACCAAGATCAGCACAGAGCGATTCCGGTATCAGGGCCACGCCCAAACCCTCTGCGACCAGCCGGATAATCGTGTGCTGCAGACGCGGCTCAAACGCAAAATTCGGAACGATGCCACTGGTTGCGAAGTAGATGGTTATGGCCGACCGTAATATAGGGGCGACCGTTGCAGGAGCTGCGATCAGCTTTTCATCGCCAAGATCCAGCGGCCCGACTTGTTCGGCGCCGGCCAGAGGATGACCTGCCGGCAGGATCAGACGTAGTCTTTCCACAGCGAGCGGGACGGTTTGTAGGTGCGGTGAATGCCCGGCGCCGAAGGTCACCGCCGCATCGAGCTTTCCTTCGACCAGCATCTCATCAATATCTGCCGGGGTGCGCTCATCGAGAATGAGATGAATGTCGGGCCTCGCCTCCGAATAGAGCCGGGCAAGCCTCGGTACGATGCTCTGGGCGGCATGCATCATGAACCCGAGCCGCAATTCGCCCTTTACGCCATTTGCCACCAGTTGCGCATCCCGGCATGCCGCTTCGAATTGCGACAGCACGTCCTGGCAGTCTTTCATGAAACGCTTGCCTGCCGGGGTTAGCGCTACGTTGCGCGAATTTCTCTCGAACAGCTTCACGCCCAGCGTCTTTTCTATCATGGCGATCTGCCGGCTGAAGGGCGGCTGGCTCATGTTCATCCGCGCCGCGGCGCGGCCGAAATGCAGCGTCTCGGCCAGGGCCATGAAATAGCGCATATGCCGTGTATCCATCTGATACCTCACAGGTATGAATATGGCATCTGAATAGCATTGGATTGTATCAATCGGCCGAGATATTGCAATGCAGCGCTATTGTCATAGGCCGTTTTGATGTTGACCAATCTCCTGATCGTTTTGCCGATCTTCGCTCTGATCCTCACAGGCTGGATCGCCCGCAAATCGGGCGCGCTCGGCCCCAACGCGACGCGCGAGGTCAACCGCCTGGTTGTCTATCTCGCACTGCCGGCGCTGCTGTTCGACATCATGGCGAACGCGAAGCCCACGGACATCTGGGAGCCGGGCTTCACCCTTGCTTTCACGATCGGGTGCTTCGTCATTTTCGGCGTGACGCTGTGGTGGCGGTTGGCTAAGGGACGTCATCTCGCCGACGCGGCGATTGACGGCCTCAATGCAAGTTACGCCAACGTGGGCTTTGTCGGATTTCCTCTCGTCCTAGCCCTGGTCGGCGATAGCGGGATGGCGCCGACGCTGGTCGCAACCATCGTGACGGTTTGCATTTTATTTGCAGTGGCGATTGTTATGATCGAAGCGGGGCTGCAAACCGAAACGCGACGGCGCGACATCGCCGCGAAAACCTTCTTTTCTCTTGTCCGGAATCCATTGCTGGTAGCGCCGGTGCTCGGCGCGCTCGTCATGGTCTCAGGCGGGCATCTGCCTGTCCCGATTGATCGGTTCCTCAAACTCCTCGGGGGTGCCGCTTCTCCCTGTGCCCTGATTGCCCTCGGCCTGTTTCTTGCCGGCACCGCCGATGGCGCAGCAAAGCAACGCATCTCAACCGCCGGCATCCTGGTCGGGTTGAAGCTGATTGCCCAGCCTCTGGTTACCTGGATCATCGCCGGGCCGGTGCTGGGTTTGCCGCCCGTCATGACCCACACGGCGGTTGTTCTCGCCGCCCTCCCGACGGGCACTGGTTCTTTCATGCTGGCGGAGTTCTATGGCCGGGAGGCAGGTCTCACGGGACGCGTTGTCCTCGCGTCCACCGTGCTCTCCGTGGCGACAATCTCGCTCTATTTGGGAATCGTAGGTTAGCCGAGCACTGGCCTATCGTGCGCGTCTTTCAAGCTCACATTATAGCGCCATGACATGCGGAAACATGCCATGGCTGGATTGCCTTGATCGTACCCAATGATCGAAGATTTAAGGTGCCCGAAAATCGCGGAGGTCGTTTCCGGCTCATTGAGCTGTGTAGCCGCCATCGACAGCGAGCACGGCGCCGGTAATGTAGCTGGCAGCGGGTGAGGCGAGAAACACGAAGGGTGCAGCGATCTCGTCAACGGTGGCTCGACGCCGCAGCGGCGTAAAGGTTCGGATACGCTCCTCAGTGGTTGGATCGGAATGGACGACGACGCCTGCCATAACATTATCAACGTAACCGGGAGCCACTGCGTTCACGCGGATACCGTGCTCCGCCCATTCGACAGCAAGATTACGGACGAGTTGGTCGATCGCGCCCTTGCTTGCACCATAGGGGGCGAGACCAACGATCCCGGCTTTGGCAGCAATCGAGGACGTCAGCACGACAGAGCCTTGCTGCCTGCGCTCAATCCAGGCGCGCGCAGCCATCTGTGCTGGCAGGAAGGCGCCCCGCAGGTTTACGTCCAGGATGCGATCCCACTCATCGGGCAAGTAACTCACCGCCGGCTTGATGACATCGATGCCGGCATTACCCACGAGCGTGTCGAGGCGACCGAACCGCTCATAGGCTATATCAACGAGCGCCTGTGCCGCATCGGGAATGCTGATGTCGCCAGCAAGACCCGTCACCTTGCCGGTCCCGGCTCCGGACTCGAGGCGCGCAACCGCTTCCTCTGTCTCGGTCGGGTCTATCCCTCCGATGACGACATTTGCGCCATGCGCGAGGAAATGTCTGGCGATAGCAAGGCCTATGCCCCGGCTTGCGCCCGTAACAACCACGACAGTGTTGGAAATATTGAATGAAGTCATGTCATCAGCATCCTAGTCAGTCGTTCAATAAGAAAATGAGGAGCCCCGGCTTGCTATCCAACAGTGCCATTCGTGTGACCATCAAGAGCAGCAAGGCGGTTCGCCCGTTGGGGGCGCGGGTCAAATATCTCTCCACAAAGTGCATAATGAGAACGATAAGGCCGCACCAAAGCCTGTGCCCCTCCAATGCTCTCAGTGCTCACTAGGCGCGAGTTACGCTAGTGGCTGTGAGCGTCGTCAGACGGAACTGAATCGTCGCCGGACTAAATAAGTGCCCGTCATGTGCATCAATGCTCGGAATTGGCTGCGGCAAGGGCTCAGAAGGAGCAATCGGCGCTGATCGATGGAAGAAGGAGATCAGAAATTCCTATAGGCGATCTCATCAGGCAGGTCAGGAATTGATCAACCGGCCATGAACGATTCGAACTTTTCACCGCAAGACGCCGCCGATTCTACGCCTTTCCCGCGCGAACCACTTCCAAACCATTCATTCAGTGTAGCTTCGGCGACTATGGCGGAGCGTAGAGGGCATTCGGCGGTATTTGGCGCACCCGACACGATTCGAACGTGTGACCTTTGCCTTCGGAGGG
>DASWQB010000177.1:0-1911 GCA_036398335.1 Afipia sp.
GCATGGTCTCGATCTCACCGTGAATGCAGGTGAGGTCCACGCCATCATGGGTCCGAACGGTTCGGGCAAATCCACGCTGTCTCACGTCATTGCCGGCAAGCCGGGCTATGAGGTCACCGGCGGTGAAGTCTTGTTCAAGGGCGAGGACCTTCTGGAGATGGCGCCGGATGTGCGCGCAGCCAAGGGCGTGTTCCTGGCCTTCCAGTATCCGGTGGAAATTCCCGGCGTCGCCACGATGACCTTTCTGCGCACCGCGCTGAACGCGCAGCGCAAGGCGCGCGGCGAAGACGAATATTCGACGCCGGATTTTCTCAAGAAAGTTCGTGACGTCGCGGCCCGCTTGAACATTCCGCAGGACATGCTCCGCCGCGGCGTCAACGTCGGGTTCTCCGGCGGCGAGAAGAAGCGCAACGAAGTGCTGCAGATGGCGCTGTTCGAGCCAAGCCTGTGCATTCTCGATGAGATGGATTCGGGACTCGATATCGACGCGCTGCGCGTCGCCGCCGATGGCGTCAACGCGCTGCGCTCCAAGGAGCGCGCGATGGTCGTCATCACGCATTACCAGCGTCTGCTGAATTATATCGTGCCGGATGTTGTTCACGTGATGTCGAAAGGTCGCGTGGTGAAGAGCGGCGGCAAGGAGCTTGCGCTGGAGCTTGAAAAGTCCGGCTACGCGCAGTTTGAAGACAAGGCAGCGTAAGTGAGCATCGTGATGAACGTTGCACTGACCAAACCCACGACGGAGCAGCCATTCAGCGAATTGTTCGCTGCGGCACGCGGCCGCTTGCCGGGCAGCGGTTCTGTTGCCGAGGCGCGGCAGGCCGCGTTCGACGATTTCGCCCGGCGCGGTTTGCCGCACCGTCGTATCGAAGAGTGGAAATACACCGATCTGCGAGCACTGCTGCGCGATATAGCGCCGCTCGCACCCGCGCCGGATCAGGCCGCGCTCGCGCGTGCAGCGAAAGCCGTGAAGGCGCTCGGCGTCGATGGTACGCAGAAGCTGGTTTTGGTTGATGGCGTGTTCACGCCGCAGCTCTCCGACATGGCTTCGCTCGAAGCCGCTGTGCACGTCCGCGTTCTGCGCGAAATTCTTGAGGACACCACTAACAAGGTGCGCGCTGATTTGCTGCGGACCAGTGTTGTATCCGATGCCATGATTTCGCTCAATGCGGCGCTTGCGACTGACGGTGTCGTGATCGACGTGGCTGAGGGTGCGGTGCCGGCAAAGCCGATCCATATCGTTCATATCGCCACCAATTCGGCAACATCGCTCGTCACCCGCTCGCTCGTTAAGGTCGAGAAGGGTGCTCGCGTCAGCCTGATCGAGAGTTTTCTCGCCGCCGATGGCGCGAAGGCCTATCAGACGCACGATTCCGTCGTGATCTGGATCGGTGACGGCGCGGAGCTTCGGCACGTTCGGCTGATGGAAGACGCGCTTGACGCCGCCAACATCTCGACCAGCATCTTCACGATCGGTGCGAAGGCCAAGCTCAACACGTTCAATCTGACCAATGGCGGGGCGGTGAGCCGCTATCAGGGCTTTCTCACTTTCGCGGGCGAGGGCAGCGAACTGACGACCAACGGAGTCAACCTGCTCGGCGGGCGTCGCCACGGAGACACCACGCTGGTGGTGGATCATGCCGTTCCGAATTGTTCCAGCCGCGAAGTATTCCGCGCGGTGCTCGACGATCGCGCTCACTCCGTGTTCCAGGGCCGCATCATCGTGCAGCCGGACGCCCAGAAGACCGACGGCAAGATGATGACCCGCGCATTGCTGCTCTCCGACGAGGCAGAGGCCGACAACAAGCCGGAACTGGAAATCTTCGCCGATGACGTGACCTGCGGTCACGGCGCAACTACCGGCGCGCTGGATGAGAGCCTGCTGTTCTATCTGCGCGCACGTGGTCTGCC
>DASWQB010000178.1:0-6673 GCA_036398335.1 Afipia sp.
AGACGCGAGTGTCGCGTGATCGTGATCGAACAGGTGATGAGGGTGGCCTGAAAACGATAGTGGCGCGGTGATGCCGGGAATCCTGCATGAAGATTGCCGAGAATGATGGGATGAGATTGCCTGTCAGGCGATAACCTCCGCGAGCCTGCGTGTTGTATCCCGCCAGGAGGTTCGATCATCAAAATAGCGTTCGTGAGCAAGCCGTCGTCGCCGGAAAACGCCGCGGCGGCGTTGCCAATCGATCGCGCGCGCCAACCGAACTTCAGACTGACGGAAACAGCCGCCCATGCTGCAAACATGCTGCAAAGCGGTGATCAAGATCGTCATCGGACCGACATGTACCGATGTTTCCACGGCAGATGGACGATCGATTGCGATAAAAATATTGTGAAGTGTTTATTGCGAAGCACAAACTGAAATAGAGATCGCGCGGCGAAGAGAGCAAAAGGCGATGGCATTTAAAAATCGATTTATCGCTGCCATTCGAACTCGCGTGCAATCATGCTGCGAAGAACCAGACTCTCGGAAAAATTCGGCTTATTCACTATTGGATTCCGTCTGATTTATTTCAAAGCTCAGCCGAAGCGGCCAAGACCGATCAGAATCGCATGCATGATCCCGAGCCCCTGTTGGTTAACCAAAAATTAAGGTATGCGTCCGTGCAAGAGATGCGGACTCGCAAAAGTGTTAAGAAAGAGTTAATCACTACAGACAAAATCAGTGCCAATAAGGCCAGTAGTGATGAGTCTCTCCCGACGAAACTTTGTGCAGGGGGCCCTCCTGGGAGGTGTCGGGTTGGGTGTGGCCGGCTTAACTCTGGGCCGGCGTCCGGCATTGCCGGTTCCAACGATGGCAGACGTTTCGGGCCTGGCGCCGCCACCTTCGGCCCTGAACTCGCAATCTTTGGCTCTTGGCAAGTTCTTCCCTTCTCTGACGGATCCCGATGCCGCAGAGGGGCCCTTCATCGCGAACACGCTTTCTTACAAAAACTTATTTGCTGGCTATTTGCGTCAGGGGGAACCCGGGAACTCAGTGTTCCTCAAACATGCGGACGCCCGGGCGACGATTCCCTGGACACCCATATTCGTTCGGGAAAACAAACTTTTACAGCTGCCATCGTCTGTTACGCGGCAGATCAACTGCGCTGAACTTTTGGTGATGAACGAGAGTAGTAAGCGCTACCCCGTCTTTGGCAACAAGGCGCGCAAGTACGAATTCCTGCTTCCGAACCTGAAATGGTCAGGCTCTCAGCGCCTTGGTACCATGGGCGCGGTTTCAAGCAATCACGCGCTGCAGTTTGCCTTGGCCAATCGCACCGCCGATCTGACGGGCGACGGGCAGCCGCTGAATTGCGCACTGGATCTGGTGCTTTTTGAGGTTCCCGGTGCCGCCACGGACATGGCGCGGCTGGCGATGTTGCGGAACCTCGTTCACCACATCGCTATCGCCAAGAACGATGTCGAATTGGCGGGCGAGGCTGCGCAGGAATACGCAAAGCATTGGCTGTATTCGGACACGGATTCCCTGGTTCCGCCCGGTGGCTCGAACGAGATGAGCACATTGGGACATATGAATGCGGTTGCCGAACTGGCGCAACTGCTTGACGCGGCTCAAGCCTGGAGCACACCGCCGGATGTGATTTTTGTCCCTATGGGCAGCGGTTCGACGGTGTTGGGCCTGCTTCTGGGCGTACATCTGCTGGGATGGAACACGAAGGTCGTGGGAGTCGCCGATCAGGACAAGCCGTATTTGACGCGCTGGTTGGTCAACCGGCAACCCTCGTTGCCTTTTGTGGAAGGTAATGTCGCCCAACTCGCGCGCAACACGGTGAGTTGGCTACAGAAGATCCGCTTTCCCGGCATCTGGCCGGATGTTCTCAGCACGATACAAGACAAGATTTTCGTACCTGACTCCGGCAGTTGGCAGCCCGGCTACGGCTTGGTCGAAGACGCCGATATTGCGCGGGCGGGAGAGTTGAAAGAGGCGGGTCTCATCCTTGACCCGGTGTTCACGCTCAAGACCTGGCGATCGCTACTGACAATGTCTCAAACGGGGGCGCTGAAAAATAAAAAGGTGCTGTTTTGGAACACCTACAACAGCTTTGACTACACGCCGCCTCTTCTATCAAGTTTGGGATAACGACATGCGGGGTTACAGGTCTTTGATTTTCTATGTGGTGGCCGTCCTGCTTTTGGCTTTGGCGTATTTTGCGTCGCCCATCTCCAGAGAGGCCGCCTGGCAGCTGTTTCCGGGCCTTGAAGCAATCGCACAAGCGAATCCGATCGTGACGGCGCTGATATTTTTAATCACGTCCATCCTGTTTGCTTTTCTGGCCTTTCCGGCAATGCCGATGATTTACGCGGCTGCGGGATTTTATATGGATGGATTTCAGGGCGGCGCAATTGTGCTGCTTGGCAGCGCCTTTGGCGGTTTAAGCGCGTTCTTGTTTTACCGGAAACATATCCATCAGCGCTCCAGTGAGCTCTTGAATGAGCACTCTGCTACCAAAATTTGGCTGACTTTATTGGGGCTGCGCCTTTCGCCGCTGGTGCCTGCGCCTTTGGTGAATTTCTTTGCCGCAGTCTTTCGTGTCTCACCGCTTCAATATCTGACGACGACCGTGTTGGGCAGTGCGCCGCTTGTCATGTTTTATGTGCAGATAGGACAACAGGGTCACCAGTTCTTGTCAGGTGAAGTCCTTCATTGGCGGCAATTCTCAGCATACGTGGTAATTTTAGTCTTAAGCACGCTGTTGAGCGCAATGGGTCCGTGGAAATCAGTGCTGAAGAAGCTCAAACAATTGAAAGCTTCGTCCGCGCCGCCACTTCCGTTGCGACCGGTACCCGGTCCGTAATCTCCAGGCGCCAAGATCCGAGATTTCGCGGAAAATTAGATTTTACTTTATTATGTTCCGCTATCCTTTTTTAATTTCAAGGCCATAGGGTGCATGCGTACCACTGACGTAAAGAAAAGCGCGCCCCCATGTTCTCGAAACGCATCATCCTTGCGTCGCTCAGCGGCGCAATGGCTTGTTTGTTTGTAGCCTCAAGCTGGGCAGCAGATCTCGCTGAGATCAAGAAGCGCGGCGAAATTCGCCACATCGGCATTCGCTATGCCAATTTTGTCACTGGCGCCGGTGACGGTTTAGACGTCGAGCTCATGCAGGGCTTCGCGAAACGAATTGGCGTGTCCTACAAGCTTGTGTATTCCGATTTTTATTCGGTGATCCGTGACCTGCTCGGCAAGGATGTGATTCGCAAAAACGGCGAAGTCACGCTCACGGGAGATTATCCCGTTAAGGGCGATGTGATTTCGACCGGTTTTACGATGTTGCCTTGGCGCGAGGCGGTTCTTCTGTATTCCGAGCCGACTCTTCCCTCCCAGGTTCTTCTCGTTGCGCCAGCCGAGTCTGACCTCCAGCCAATCGAGGGCAGCAACGATCTCGCTGCGGATATCGCCAAGACCCGAAAGATCATCGGGTCCAAAAGCGTGCTCGTCATGGAGCGCACATGTCTGGATCCCACCAACTACGGTTTGGTCAATGTCGGCATCGATTTGAAAGCTTATAACAAGAGCGCCAATCTCAATGAGATGGTTCCGGCCATGCTCAACAAAGAAGCCGAATTGACGCTGCTCGACGTGCCGGACGCAATCCTCGATTTGCGCAAATGGGCTGGCAAGATCAAGATTCTTGGACCTATTTCCGAGCAGCAGATGTTGGCAACTGCCTTTCCGAAGGATGCGCCGGCTTTACGTGACGAATTCAACGCGTATCTGAACGAGATAAAGGCGTCCGGTGTCTACGATCGGCTCGTGGATAAATACTATCCCGGCATTCGCCGATTCTTCCCGGAATATTTCGCAAAGACAAATTGATGAGGTCATCGCTGATTAGTTTTGGTCGATCTCTGGCCCCGCGTTGGCCCTTGATAGCGGCTGGCGGCTTTCTACTGTCGATGTTTCTACTCACCGGCAATCTCTATTCGTCGCAAGTGGAGCTGCGGCAAAATGCCGATGCGCGCACGATCGCGGCCGGTGATGCACGCGCCGCCGAATTTGGCGACTTATTGAACGAGCGTCGGCAAGATGCTGCCCGGCTCGCCTCCAGCGAAGACATTTCCAATTATTTCACGAATCTCGATCTTGGAATGTCCGTCAAGTATGGGCTCTTTGCCAATCTGGCCGCAATCGAGCGGCGTTTTCAGGCGTTCTTGGGCAGTGAGAAATATCAGGGTCAACCGGCGTATCTAAGGCTCGCGTTTTTTGACTCCGACGGCACAGCGCAAGTCGATGTCGGCACGTCTAATACGCCAGCGCTTTCGCCGCCGGTTAGTTTGACCGAGCCGAGCGTTCAGATCGATGAGAAGCGCCGCTTGATTGTGGCTAGCGCGCCGATTCTGCAGAAAAACAAAATGAGGGGGATGGTCGAGACAGTGAGCAGTCTCAATCTGCTCGCATCATTGGTGTCCACCAACGACCTCGGACAGCCGCGCGAATTTTTATTGGGTGATGATGGCGATGTATTGATCCCGGTGGAGCGGGAGCATTCTCCCATTGTCACCCGGGGCCGTGCGCTGGCAGCGCTTCCGGCCGGCATCGTACAAACTCTGTCAAATGCCAACGCTCCCGAATTAAAGGGATATCTCGCGCTGCGCTCGCCGATTGCGGGGACACAGCTTTCCATCCTGCGGTTGGCGACCGAAGATGAAATTTACGGCCACACGCTTTCGCTTCTCTCGGTTTTTTACCCCGGTATGTTTGCTGTTGCTCTCTTCGTGCTGGCCATGGGCTTTGAACGAATGCGTCAGAATGCAGCGCAGCTGCAAAATAAATTTGTCGAATCCAACCGTCATAGAACCCAATTGGCCGAGCATAACCTCGCACTCTCCCAGGAGATCGAGCGCCGCGAAGCGATAGAAGCATACCTGCAGCGCCAGAGCGAAGCACTGGACAAGACCAACGCAGAACTACGCATCGCTGCAGCAGCTTTTAGTGCCCAAGAAGGCATGATCGTTACCGACACCAAAGGCGTGATATTGAGGGCCAACCGCGCCTTCATCAGCTTGACGGGTTATGCGTTGGAAGAGCTGGTTGGACACACCGCGCGGCTGTTTCGGTCTCATCGGCGTGATACCGAGTTCTACCAAAACATGTGGAAGTCGGTTCAAACCACCGGCGGCTGGCAAGGCGAAATGAGCCTAAGGACCAAGAGCGGAGAAAATTGCGCGCGGTGGCTGACTATATCCGCGGTCAAGGACGAGGCCGGAGAGATCACCAATTACATCGGATCGTACTATGACATTTCCAAACTGAAGCACGCCGAGGAGAAAATTCGTGAGCTGGCCTTTTTCGACCAACTCACAGGTCTGCCAAACCGCGTCTTGCTGATCGACCGCGTGCGCCAGGCGCTCAATTCAAATGTCCGCCAAAAATCCTTCGGCGCTCTTCTCTTCATCGACCTGGACAATTTCAAGACGCTGAACGACTCGCTTGGTCACGATATGGGTGATCTTTTGCTGAAGAAGGCGGCGCAGCGCATCTCCCAATGTGTGAGAGCAGAAGACACGGTTGCCCGATTCGGCGGTGACGAATTTGTCGTTCTTCTCGCCAATCTCGGTACGCAAAAAGCAAAAGCCGCCGCTTTGCAGGCGGAAGCGGTAGGCGAGCAAATTCTCGCCGCCTTCGCGGAGAATTTTCGTCTCGACGTATACGAATATCCTTGCACACCCAGCGTTGGCGTCACGTTGTTTTCGCCACAGGACAGCAATGTCGATGAATTGCTGAAAAGGGCCGATTTGGCGATGTATGACGCAAAAACAGCAGGCCGAAACGGTCTAAGGTTTTTCGACCCGCTCATGCAGACGATGATCTCGGCGCGAGCTGCTATCGAGACCGATCTGCGGGAAGATCTGAAAAAGGAAACGCTTCTTCTGCATTATCAGCCACAGGTCAACCACGAGGGACGGTTGATCGGCGCGGAGGCATTGGCGCGTTGGCCGCATGCACAAAAAGGCATGTTGTTTCCGAGCGAGTTCATACCGGTCGCCGAAAGTACAGGCCTCATTCTGCAACTGGGTGCCTTGATGCTGGAAATCGCGTGCCGCCAATTGGCCTGCTGGTCGGCCGATCCGGCAACCGAACATTTGACTGTCGCGATCAACGTCAGCGCTTTGCAGATGCGCCAGAAGAATTTCGTGGAACAGGTCATCGAGATTATCGAGCAAACCGGCGCCAATCCTCATCGTCTCAAAATCGAACTCACCGAAAGTACATTGGTGAGTAATGTCGATGACGTGATTGTTAAAATGGATAAATTGAAAGCCATTGGCATCAGCTTTAGCCTCGACGACTTTGGAACAGGCTATTCCTCGTTATCGTACTTGAAGCGATTGCCGCTCGATCAGCTCAAGATTGATCGGAGCTTTGTTAAGGATGTCCTTGTCGATCCGAACGATGCCGCGATTGCCAAGATGATCATTGCGCTTAGCCAGAGCCTCGGCCTTTCTGTTATCGCCGAGGGTGTTGAGACGGAAGAGCAATACGCCTTCCTGGCGCGCCAGGGGCAGCTCAACTATCAAGGCTATTTGTTCGGCCGTCCTCTGCCGCCGGAAGATTTCGAGAGACTCGCCAGAGCTTTCTCACCGCGGCGCAGCCGAACGCCGGAACGCGCCTT
>DASWQB010000179.1:0-7455 GCA_036398335.1 Afipia sp.
ACACTTCTAACCGTTGTTCGGCGGGAATATCGGGCCGCCCGCCAAGCACCGCCGCGAGCGAGGCTTGGGTTTCCGGATTGTGATCCTCGTCCGGGCCGGGCAGCGCGACGATCAGTCCGCCCGACACATAATGCGCGATGCGGTGCATGTCGTAGATCTTGGTCGCGAGCAGCAGTTTGCCGATGTTGGAGAACACCGCATCGGGCATCACCGATCCTGCGGGGTCCTTCATGCAATAGACCGACGCCGCGACGCCGCAGGCGTAAAACCCTTCGGTGATGGTGATGAGTTCGACCATCTGCTCGCGGATATGGCCGTGGCGGTCGGCATCGAGGCCGTTGGCGTCGATCATCAGCGCGCCCGCGCCGATCAAGAGGTCGCCGAAACCGGCGCGCGCGCCGATGCAGGAATGGCGGTGATGCGTGGCGTAGGAGGTGGTGAGAAATCCGCCTTCCTCGACCTCGCCTGCGAGAAACACCCGATCATGTGGCACGAACACGTCGTCGAAAATCACGACGCCGGTGGACTGGCCGTATTTGCCGGAGAATTTCGCCGCCGCCTCGCCCGGCCGCCCGGCCGGCCGCGCCACAATGCTCACGCCCGGCGCATCGACGGGCACCGCGCAACACACCGCGAAGTCGGCATCTTCCTTTGTGTGCGTGCGGCAGGGCATCACCAGAAATTCGTGCATGTAGGGCGCGCCGGTGACGATGGCCTTGGTGCCGGAAATCACAATCCCATCCGGCCGCCGCTGCTTGATGTGGACATAGGTATCCGGGTTGGATTGCTGCCCCGGACGTTTCGAGCGATCGCCCTTCGCATCCGTCATCGCGATGCCGAGCGTGAGGTCTTCGTCCTGCACGCGGTGCATGTAATGCACGAAACGCTGGGCGTAATCGGTGCCATGATTGGCGTCGGTAAGGCGCGTGGCCTGATAGATGCCGTTGAAGGCATCATGCGTCAGATAACGCTGCGCGCAGCCGGAGACCTTGCACACCAGCCGCACGGCTTCGAGCTTGTAAAGCAGGTCGGTCGAGGTCTCGTCGATATGCAGCATGCGGTTGACGGTCTTGCCAGACGTGCCCTGGGTGGCTGTCATGATCTGCTGGTGCTCGGGCACATGCGCGAAATCGTAGGTGATGCCGACCGCGTTGATGCCGGGCGCGAGGCGCGGATCGTCGGCGACGCTCGCGACCGCATCGCCGTTGACGAACACGCGCGGCGAATAACGCCGAAGGGATTCGCGGTAGTCCGCGCCGGTCATCAGCATGACGTCTCTCCAAAGCGATTTCGGGTAGCTTCTTGCTCGTATTATTAAACAGTGTTAGATTATTTATTCACTAGATTTAGAATGAGTCAATCTTCTTTGAGGTTCCATCAATGGCGGCGGCGGAAAGCAAAAAAGT
Organism: Afipia sp.; assembly: GCA_036398335.1. GTDB lineage: Bacteria > Pseudomonadota > Alphaproteobacteria > Rhizobiales > Xanthobacteraceae > Afipia. The sequence continues at coordinate 1,407 of DASWQB010000179.1, forward strand.
CCGGGTGCGCGCGGTCAAGGACCTCAAGCGCGGCTTGATTTTGGACGCGGCACGGAAAATTTTCGAGCGCGACGGCCTCGACGGTGCGTCGCTGCGCTCCATCGCAACCGAGGCGGGTTACACGCCCGCCGCGCTTTATTTCCATTTCGAGTCCAAGGAGGCGATCTACGCAGAGGTGCTTCAGGATTCGCTGGCACGGCTGAAAGATGAGGTGCTTCGCGCCACGGCCCGCGCGCGCAACCCGGACGAATTGTTTCGCAGCGCGGCGATGGCGTTCTTTAATTTCTATGCGGACAATCCGCGCGACCTCGATCTCGGGTTCTATCTGTTTCGCGGCGGCATGAAGCCGAAGGGGCTTGGCAGCGCGCGCGACAGATTGCTCAATGCGGGGCTGGCGGCGGCGTTGCAGCCGATGGCGGATGCCGCCGGGGAACTCGGCGCGTCCAAAGAAGAAGCGAGGCTGATGATGGTTGATGCGTTCGCCCACGCGGCGGGCCTCTTATTGCTGGCCCATACCGGCCGCATCCGGATGTTCGGCGCGTCCGCTCCGCAATTGATGGCGCGCTATGTCGATGAGCGGATCACACATTTGAAGAAGGCATGAGCATGCGGACGATCGACCGGGAACGTTCGACGCTTGTATTGGTCGATTATCAAAGCCGGCTGATGCCGGCGATCAACCTCGCGCCCCAGGTGCTGGCCAACGCCAGACGCCTGCTTGAGGTGGCGGCGATGCTTAAGGTGCCGGTGGTGTTCACCGAGCAGAATGCCGATGGTCTCGGCAAGACGGTGCCCGAATTGCCGCTTGAAGGTCATGCGCTCGCGCACAAGATGACCTTCGACGCCTGCCGCGCGCCGGGTTTCAGCGAGATGCTCGCCATCGGTCACGATCTTGTCGTCGCGGGCTGCGAAGCGCATGTCTGCCTATTGCAGACGGTGCTCGGGCTGCTCGATGCGGGCCGCAAGGTCTATGTCGTGCGCGATGCGGTGGGCGCTCGAACGGGCGAGAGCAAGGAAACCGCCCTGACACGAATGGCGCGTCACGGCGCGGAAATCGTCACCACCGAAATGGTCGCGTTTGAGTGGCTGGAGACCGCCGAGCATCCCCGCCTGCGCGATGTGGTGCGGCTGGTGAAATGACGCGCGGTTGACAGGCCCATGATCTTTTACGCATGACCTTGCATTGCAACATGGAACGCAGCGGCGCATCGCCGCGCATTTAGGCGTTTCGTCGTGTTCCTCATGGCGATGAAAAATGCCATCGTGCACCCACCGCTGTCACACGAGCAGCCAATAAAAACGACCCCTGGGAGATTTTTTAAAATGCGTCTCACGCTTGCTATATCCGCGCTCACGCTGTCAATCGCGCCGGCCCTCGCCGATACCTATCCGTCCCGCCCCATCACGATGCTGGTGCCGTTCGCCGCCGGCGGCGCGACCGACACCGTGGCCCGCGTCACCGCGCAGTCGATGTCGAAATTGCTTGGCCAGCCGATCATCATCGAGAACGCGCTCGGCGCGGGCGGTACGATTGCGGCTGCGCGCGCGGCGCGCGCCGAGCCCGACGGCTATACGATTCTCATTCATCACATCGGCATCTCGACCGCCGCGACGCTGTATCGCCATCTACCGTACGATACGAAAACGGCATTCGCGCCGATCGGTCTTGTCACCAACGCGCCGATGACCATCATCGCCCGTCCCGATCTGCCGCCGAATAATCTGAAAGAGCTGATCGACTACATCCAGGCCAATGGCGACAAGATGACCTACGGCAATGCGGGTTTAGGCGCGGCATCGCATTTGTGCGGCATGCTGTTCATGATCGCGGTCAACAAACAGATTCAGGCCATTCCTTATAAAGGCAATGCGCCGGTGATGAACGATCTGATGGCCAAGCAGATCGACATGACATGCGATCAGACCACCAACACCACGGGACCGATCGGCTCCAAGCTGGTGAAGGCCTACGCCATCACCACGAAGGCGCGTCTGGCTTCGATGCCCGATCTGCCGACCGCCGATGAAGCGGGACTGAAAGGCTTCGAGGTCGGCGCGTGGCACGGCATCTATGCGCCGAAGGGCACGCCGGATGCGATCGTGCAGAAACTGGCCGAGACCTTGCAGGCCGCGCTGCGCGACCCTGATCTGATCAAGCGGTTCAACGACATCAACACCGAGCCGGTATCGCAAGCGGAGGCAACGCCGAAGGCGCTGAAAACACTGCTCGACAGCGAGGTGGACCGCTGGGCGCCGATCATCAAGGCGACGGGACAATTCGCCGACTGATGTGAAGCTGTCTCGCCGCGAGGCTTTATTTTGTAGCGAGGGCTTATTTTGTAGCGAGCTTTGGCGAGAGCATCAGGACGATTGGAAAAATAGCGATCGCGGTCAGCGCGATCGCGGCCGTCGCCCACTGCACCCCGACCATGTCGCCGAAGACGCCATAGAATACCGGCGCGAGTGCACCCGAGCCGATGGTGCCGGTATAGAACAGCGCGAAGGCATGCTCTGTTTTGTCCGGCTTGGTGAGTTCGGGCACCGTGCCATAAAGAACGGACGACGTGCCGTTGAGCATCGCGCCGAGCAGCGGCAGCATCACCATGGTCGCCGCCAGCGGCAGGACCAGCAGCGCGAGGATGCCTGCCGCTGTCGCGCCCTCGGTCGCGATCACGGTGGGCGCGACGCCGAAGCGCGCTCCGAGCGGACCGCAAATGATCTTGCCGAAAGCGCCGCCGACAAACACCAGCGCCAGTGCGAGACCGATGGTCGGCAGTTCGGCGCCTTTGGCCTTGAGCAAAAAGGGCAGGAACGTCAGCAGCCCCATGCGAATGCCGGTATCGAGAACGCCGATGGTGAACAGCAATCCGAAGCCGCCGCGTCCCTTTCCGGTCTTCGCGCCGGTCTCCACGACCGCGCGTCCGATGGGCGGCATGAAAATCGCCACGATAGCCGCCACCGCGAATCCGACCAGCGAGATCGAGATCAGGGTGTATCGCCACGACATCACGAGCAGCAGCACGGAGACGGCCGCCGGCACCGCGGCTTTGCCGAGATCGCCGGCGAAATTGTAGGTGCCGAGCGGTCCGCGCGCGGCGGCGCCGTATGCGCGCGCCACGGCTGCTGATCCGATGGGATGCTGCGTGCTGGAGCCCGCGCCGGATATCAAGAGCGAGATGCACACGCCGATCAGTCCGCCCGAAAGACCGGCAAGGGTGTAACCGGCCGCGGCCATCGCGGTGCCGAGCGCGAGAATTGCGCGGCCGCCGAAACGGCGGGTGAGAAAGCCCGAGGGCACCTGAAGCGACGCCATCGCGCCGGCATAGAGACCGCGCAATGCGGCCAGCGCGCCGTAGGACAGGCCGAACTCCGCCTGCCACACCGGCAGCATGATGTAGATCAGATCGGTGAAGCCGTCGTGCAGCGCATGCGCCAGCCCGGCGATGACCAGCGTTCGCCGCGGCTTGGCGTCGGGGTTATTGTTGGTAAATCCGACGAGATCGTGCGCCTGGGTTTGGCTGGTCATGAGCTATTCCGCGCTGGTACGGCCATTTTGCGAGGCGGGAGTCGGTGAATGGCCTGACAAGGATTATGTCATAAAAATGTCATACAGTTCTAGCGCCTTCTGGTCATGGCGGCTCTGCAAATTCACAGGCAGGCTCTTGATTCATCATTGAAAACGCGGGACTGAGGCACCGGCCGTCCGGAACCGCGATCCCTCGTGGACCGCACAAACGGCGCAGTCAGGAACAGTCTCGATGCGGATCGGTACGCGCAAAAGCACGATGGCGATGGCCCAGACCGGGGAAATCGCGCGCCGTCTTCAAGCCGCTGTGCCGAACCTCGAGGTCGAGATCGTCCGGTTTGAGACGACGGGCGATCAGGACCAGACCAGCAAGCTGCTCGATCATGGCGGCAAGGGCGGCGCGTTCGTCGCGCAAATTCGCGAAGCGGTGCTGCGCGGCGAGTTGCAGGCCGCGATGCATTCGCTGAAAGACATGCCCGGCAATGAAGAGACGCCGGGGCTTGTGATCGGCGCGATGCTGGCGCGCGATCCGCCGACCGACACGCTGGTGCTGCGCGAAGGCGTCACGCTGGAGGATTTGAAGCGCACGCACGGCAAGGGCTTTAAGATCGGCACCAACGCGGTGCGGCGCGCGGCCTATGCGCGGCGATTGTTTCCGGCCATTGAAGTGATCCATTATCGCGGCGCGGCGGATACCCGCGTGCGCAAGCTGGACGAGAGGCAGATGCAGCGCCTGCCGGATGGCGGCGAAGTGGGACCGGCGGATGCGCTGATCATGGCGCGCTCGGGCCTTGAGCGTGTCGGCCTCGCGCATCGTATCGCTTACGAATTTCCGCCGCGTGAAATGCTGCCGGCGGCGGGGCAGGGCATCGTCGCGGTGGAATGCGCGGTGAATGACTGGCCGACACGGCTGATGCTCTCGAAGATCGACGATCCGAATGCACGCGCCAGTGCCGATGCCGAGCGCGAGGTGCTGTGGGTGCTGAACGGCCATTGCAACTCGCCGGTTGCCGCATTCGCGACCATTGACGGTGCAACGATGTCGCTGACGGCGTCGGTGCTCGATCATGCCGGTGGGCAGTTCATCGAGGCGACACGCGAGGGACCGGCGGCGCGTCCGCGCGAACTTGGCCGCGCGGTGGGGCTTGAACTTCTGGACAAAGGCGCGGCTGCGATCATTGAGCGGACGCGGCCGGGTATCTGACGGAACATCCACTGTTATTTGGTCGCCAAAATCCTCGTCATGCCCGGCCATAGCCGTCGCAGACTGCGTAAACTTGTCTGCGGTGCCGGGCATCCGCGTCTTTCTTAATTAAACTTGATAAGGGTAGACGTGGATGGCCGGGACAGGCCCGGCCATGACGGAATTGATTTTACCATTTATATCCGCGCACGCGCGCGACCATCTGCTCCACATGCGCAATGGGCGTCTGCGGCAGGATGCCGTGGCCGAGATTGAAGATGAACCGGCCCTTGGCATAATTTTCCAGCACGTCGTCGATGGCGCGGTCGAGCGCCGCGCCACCGGCGATCAGCGCCAGCGGATCGAGATTGCCCTGCAACGCGACCTTGCTCTGCACCCGCTCGCGCATGAAAGACGGTTCGGCGGTCCAGTCGATGCTCACCGCATCGACTTTGGTTTGTTCGACGTAGAGCGGCAGTTGCGCGCTGGCGCCGCGCGGAAAGCCGATGATCTTTGCGTTCGGTGCTTTCGCGCGCACGCCCTCGACGATGCGGCGGGTCGGCTCGACCGACCATTGTCTGAATTCGCGCGGCGGCAGCACACCCGCCCATGTATCGAAAATCTGCAACGCGTCCGCGCCGGCTGCGAGTTGTCCGAGCAGATAGACGATGGACGTCTGGACAATGGCGTCGATGATCTTTGCGAAGGCCTGCGGCTCGCTATACGCCAGCATGCGGGCGGGCGCCTGATCAGGCGTGCCGTGGCCTGCGACCATATAAGTCGCCACCGTCCACGGCGCGCCGCAAAATCCGATCAGCGCGATTTTCGGATCGAGCTCGCCGCGCACGCGGCGCAGCGCCTCATAGACCGGCTCGAATTTTTTGAAATCGGCGGCAGGCGCGAGCGTTGCGATCTTGGCCGGCGTGTCGAGCGGATCGAGCTTCGGCCCTTCGCCGACCTCGAACCGCACCTCACGGCCGAGCGCATAGGGCACCACCAGAATGTCGGAAAAGATGATCGCGGCATCGAACGCAAAGCGCCGGATCGGCTGCAGCGTGACCTCGGCGGCGAGTTCGGGATTGAAGCACAGATCGAGAAAACCACCGGCTTTTTCTCTCACCGCGCGATATTCGGGTAAATATCTCCCCGCCTGCCGCATCATCCAGAGCGGCGGCACGTCCTGGCGCGAACCGTTCAGCACATTCATAAAGGGTTTGGCAGATACCTGCGTCAAATCGCGCATCCATTTGGAAGTAATCAATTTGCTGCGTCTGATACACTGGGCTATCGGATTTGACCATGACCGAACTCACCGAATCCGGAAATCACGAAATGACCGA
>DASWQB010000180.1:0-10376 GCA_036398335.1 Afipia sp.
TTGCGGGAATGGATCGCCAGATATCCTGAAATCGATATTTATCTCGAGCCGGCAACTTCGGCGATACTGCTTTAGAAGGTCTAGCGTAATGAATTGGACGCGGCGGTCGCCGTGCATCCCCGTTTCAAGCTTGCCAAGACCCTGCAATGGAGCACGTTGCGCCGCGAGAAGCTCATGCTGGTTGTGCCTTCGAAACTGCGCAACAAAAAGCCGCTCAGTATCCTGTCCTCAATGCCGCTCATTCGCTATGATCGGAAGACGGAAGGCGGCCGCCTCGCGGACGAATATATTCGTCATCAAGGTATCGCATGCAAAGTGCAGTTCGAGCTTGATGGCATCGAGCAGATCGCAAAGCTGGTTGCGGAAGGTCTCGGTGTTGCGGTGCTTCCCGATTGGCCCGTCACCGGCTCGGTCAATTCCCGTCTCGCGCGGTTGCCGCTACCTGAACCTTGTCCGGAGCGTCTCGTTGGATTGACCTGGTTCGGGTCATCGAAACGAGCAGCGCTGGTGGCGGCTTTCCTCAAGGTCGCGACGGAAGTCTCGTCCAAGAAAGTTGGACGGCGGTAAAGGTTCGCTGCGGCCTTGTCTTGCTTCGAACTCGGTCGCCCTCACGCCAAAATAATTTCGACGATGAGCAAACTTGCGTGGCCGGTACCAACCGCCGGTTTTTCCTTCAAGTGGAAAATTGAATTTTTTCAGTAAGCGAGAGAACGCGCGGTTTCGAAAATAACATAAGCCTGAAACGCCTCATGCATACCGCTCAGAATATTGATGCCGCGCCACTTACCCGCTGGGTCTCAGCAGTCTTCAAAAGAGAAAGGCCCCGGTGGTTTCACCGGGGCCTATCGTTTCAATCAAACATGTCTGGCTGCGTTGCAGTGATCTGATTGTACAGTGTCTGAAAATGCAGCCATCCGATGAAGTCGTTGCCGACATGTTTCAGACTGTAGCTCGCTGTCTCATCAGACAATAGCTGCGGCTTCACACCCGACGCCTCGATCTGAAGCTGAACCTGGCAGCAGCGTTCCAGAGCAATGAACCAGAATGCTGCATCGTCAATGCTGTGGCGGCTGGTGGTCAGAAGGCCGTGATTCTGGTGGAGAACGGCGCGGTTCTTCCCGATCTGCGCGGCGACCGACAGGCCACTGTTGCTTTCCACCGCAACGGCTCCTGCGGACGCGCCGACAACGGCGTGATTGCCATAGAAACACGCGGCGTCCTGGCTGACCATGTCGAGCGGCTTGCCGGTCGAGCACCATGCCGTGCCATAGACTGTATGCGCATGACACATCGCAACAATGTCGGGATAGGCTTCATGCACGGCCGAGTGCAGCACGAAACCTGCACGATTGATGGCGTGGGTTCCTTCGACCACATTGCCCGCGTGATCCGCCAGCACCAGATTCGACATCTTCACTTGCGAAAAGTGAATGCACATCGGATTGGTCCAGTAGAGGTCGGGGTGCTCGGGATCGCGGACCGTGAGATGTCCAGCGAAGCCATAGTCGAAGCCGTGAAGCGCAAATGCACGCACCGCGGCGACGAGATGCTCCTTCCGATACCGGCGTTCCGCCTCGAAAGAGTCGAACGTCGGTATTTCCGGAAAGATCAGCCCCTGCTGCTCCGGCTGATAAATCGATACGCGATCGTGGCCTTTGACTTTATCCAGCATCCTAATTCTCCCTTGTGGATCTCAGTGATTGACGAGTTTCTTTGGCAAGGTCAAAGCGAGCGCGCTGCCAAGTGCGATGCTCGCCGCAAGCGTGAAAACGCCAAGGTCCGTCGAATGGGTGCGGTCGATGATCCAGCCGATCAGATAAGGGCTGACGAAACCCGCGAGGTTGCCTATGGAATTAATCACAGCGATACCCGTCGCGGCTGCGGCGCCTGTCAGGATTGCAGTCGGCAAACACCAGAACTGCGAGAGGGTTGTCATGACGCAGGCTGTGGCGACGGTGAGTGCCGTTATGGCGATCAGTACGCTGTGGCCATACTGCACGGATGCGACCCAGGCGAGGGCTCCGATCAATCCCGGTATCGCCAAATGCCAACGGCGTTCCCGCACTCGATCAGAGTTCATGCCCATGGCGACCATCGCGATCGTTCCTGCGCCGTAAGGAAGTACGGTCAGCAATCCGATGGAAAGCGCGCTGGTTATGCCAACGCCTTTTATCAGGGTTGGCAACCAGAAGCCCACGCCGTAGAGGCCCATGATGAAACAGAAGTAAGTCGCGCAAAGCAGCCAGACCCACGGATTTGTAAAGCCCTCGCGTCCCGTGCTTGCTTCCGCGCGTTTGGAATCAAGTGCCACATTTCGTGCAAGGATCGCTTTCTCTTGCGACGAAAGCCACTTTGCCTTCTCGATGCCGTTGTCCAGATACAGCAATACGGCGATGCCCAGAACAACAGAGGGAAGGGCTTCGATCAGAAACAGCCACTGCCACGCAGCAAGGCCATGGGCGCCCCCCATGCTTTGCATGATCCAGCCCGAAAGAGGTCCGCCGATCACGCCGGCCATCGGAATGCCGGTCATGAAGAGGGCAATGATTTTTCCGCGCCGTTCCGCTGGGTACCAGTAGGTCAAATAGAGAATAACACCGGGAAACAGGCCGGCTTCTGCAGCGCCGAGAAGAAATCGGAGGATGTAGAAAGCCATTGGTGTCGTGACGAACATCATTGCGCCGGACAGTATCGCCCAAGTGAGCATGATGCGGGCAATCCACCAGCGGGCACCGACGCGATGGAGAATGATGTTGCTTGGAACCTCGAAAAGAAAATAGCCGATAAAAAATATACCGGCTCCCAGACCGTAAACCGTTTCGCTGAAGTTCAGATCCGCGAGCATCTGAAGCTTGGCGAAGCCGACATTCACGCGGTCGAGATAAGCGGCCACATAACACGCGAACAAAAACGGGATCAGCCGCAAGGTAACTTTACGATAGATGCCCGCTTCAGTATTGCCGTCGAGCGGAATCGCGCCTGCAAGGGATTCTGACATTCATTTCCTCCTGAATTCCGCTTCTCGATCGTCATGGTGATCGGGCGGATTGATTTGCCGAACTGGTTTCGGCTGGAAAAAATCATGCGGCCGGTGCAAGTCGGTTGACAAACGCACAGTTTTTGCTGTCACGTGAATTTAATTCACCTAGGTGGCCGATGCGTAGAATCCCAAGCTTTCACAGTCTTAAAGCGTTTGAATCAGCCGCGCGGTTGGGAAGCTTTTTGCTCGCGAGCGAGGAACTTCATCTGACGCCTTCGGCCATCAGCCACCAAATTCGCGGGTTGGAGAGCTATTTCGGCAGATCGCTCTTTGTCAGACTCAATCGGCAGGTCGAGCTGAACAGCGATGGTCAGCGTCTTTTCAATCAACTGACCGCCGCGTTCGATAGCATCGAATCCGCATGCGCCGAACTCGCGCCGGTATCGCCGTTCGCACAACGGCTCTCGTTACATTGCGCGCCGTCTTTCGCCTCAAAATGGCTAGGGCCGCGTTTGCCGTCGTTCATGCAAAAACACGCAACGATCAATTTACGCATGACCGCCAGCGCGGATCCGGTCGACTTTTCACGGCAGGAAGACATCGATCTCGCCATTACATATGGCAAGCATTCCCCAGGTCATGGAATCGTTGTCGAACCGCTGGGCGAGGACGTGATCGCAGCGCTTGCCAGTCCGGATCTGGCTGCGCGGTGGAATCTTGCAGATCCATCTCGATCGACGCCACTCGTTCTGATCGATTCCACGGTCAATCCGGTCCGATGGGCGGATTGGTTCGCATTTAATGGCTTGCCTCTTCCGAAAGGTGCGGCGCGTCCGTCGTTCGATCGCGGAGCCTTGGTGGTCTCTGCCGCTGTGCAGGGATTGGGCATCGCGCTTGAAAGCATCAGGTTCGCGGAAGCCGAACTAAAAAGCGGCGCGCTGGTGCGTCTGGGAAACGGGAGTTTCCACGATATTCGCCGCGAACTGCACTTCCTTTGCTATCGCGCCGCGCAGAAAAACATGCCGAAGGTTGTTGCCTTCAGGCAGTGGCTACTCGGCGCGATTGCTACCGATGGCGAGTAGATTTCCGGCCTGACAGCCGAGGTCATGTTGTTATCTCGGTCAAAGTCCGTGCCTTACTCACCGATCGGTTCGATCATAGCGTTTGGCACCGGCGCAAAGCATGGACTTTATGATTCCACGCAAACTTATGCGATCTACATGCAAGGCCGCTGGTTGCTTTAGTCCTTCTCGCGCTATCATCTCGCGCGACATTCAAAGAAATCTCGATGACAACTCCGGCGCGTGATCGAGCGCGTGTGCGATATATTCAAGTCCGTTCGCCAGCCTGTCCCGGCCGATCGGCCCTCCGAGGCAAACGCGCGCGGCCTCAACAGGTTCACCCGACACCGTAAAGGCATCGCTGGCGACAACGCCAATGCCGATCGATTGCGTGTGAGCGATGAAGGCGGCGCGAGTCCATGGCTTTGGCAATGTCACCCAGAGGTTGAAGCTCATCGGGTCGGATCGGTATGTGCCTTTCGGCATGATCGAGGAAGCCAGTTCCTGACGCGCTTTTGTTTCCGAGCGGATAAAGCGCAGAATCGTGTCCGCTGTGCCGTCCTCGATCCAGCGCGTCGCAAGCGCAACGGTCAGAGGGGAGGCCATGACACTGGCCGCGCGCAATGCTGCCAGAAAGGGCCACACCGATCTGGCATCTGGCACAACAACATATGCGGCGCGCAATCCGGCGCCGATGCATTTCGCCAGTCCAGCGACATGCCATGTGAGATCGGGCGCGATGGCAGCGAAAGGCGGCAGGCCGTGCGCGGGTACGAAGCCATAGGCATCGTCTTCCACAATCGGCACATGTAAGCGCCGCGCGACATTGGCAATTGCCTCGCGGCGCTTCTCCGGAATGGTGATGGTTGTCGGATTTTGCAGCGTCGGATTGAGATAGATCGCCTTCGGCTTCAGCCTTTTGCAGGCATCGGAAAACGCGTCCGGGTCGATGCCATGATCGTCCATCGGCAGGCCGATCAGCTTGACGCGCTGCTGGGCGGCGATGGCGCGAATGCCCGGATAGGTAATGCCCTCGCACAGCACGGTGTCGCCGGGCGATGTGAGGATCGAGAGAATGCCGGTCAGTGCGGCATGCGCTCCGGGCGTGACGAACACGCGCTCCTGACTGGGAATCAGCGCGCGGCGTCCGAGCCAGGCCGACGCTGCATCCTTGTCCGCCGATGATCCGCCGAACACCTGATAACGAAGATGCGAGAGAAGATTCTCGCTGACGTTTACCAGACCCTCCTGCATCCGCGCGATCAGCGCCGGATCGGTCGGCTCCGGCGGCAGGTTCATCGACAGATCGACGGGACCGCTTTGTGTCGGCCGGATCTTGCGGGCTTCGCGCGCGCGCTCGATCACGAAGGTGCCTTGTCCCACGCGCGATTCAATGAAGCCGCGCTTTTGCGCCTCTACATATCCCCTCGCGACGGTGGTGAAATCCATTTTCAGCCGCGCGGCCAGCTTGCGCTGTGGCGGCAAGCGGTCGCCGACAGACAGGCGTCCGGCTTTGATGTCGTCCTCGATGACATCGGCGATCGCGATGTAGCGCGGCTTTTCAAGGTCCGTGAGATCAGGAGTCCAGTCTCTCATGTGCTGCGATTCATTTTGTTGAAGACTGAATGCCTCTTAGCAATTGACTGGATATTGTTGCAACAAAATTTGTGAGTTCCGGAACTCGTATGTGCAAAAACTCTAACCACAGGAATGCATATTTTTCGGACATTTTCTTCGATTTTCCAGCTAAGGCAACGAATATTGAATGTACAATTGAATGGTCATTGTTGGATTTATTGATGTTTCTCTTTCGGCAGTCAATTGGCATGCATGTTGCAAAACCTGAACCGCGCATCCGCGCGATGTCATCAGATTTTGGAGTTCGAGATGCCTGCAGTGACTACGCCAGCCCATAAGAAGGGCGACTTCCTGGTCGATTACGAAGACAAGAAATTTGAAGACGTCAAAGCCAAGCCCGGCGAGAAGGCTTTGGTGACGTTTCATACTGTCGCGTTCGAAGGCTCGATCGGTCTGGTCAATATTCTCCAGGCCATTCGCCTGCAGCGCAAAGGCTTCGAGACCTCCATCTTGCTTTACGGGCCGGGCGTCACGCTCGGCGTGCTGCGGGGCTTTCCGAAGCTCGGCGACGAGCCTTTTCCGGGAGCGCAGAATTTCGGCAATCAGCTGACCAAGTTCATGGAAGAGGGCGGGAAGGTCTATTGCTGCCGGTTCGCTCTGCAGATGCTCTACGGCCACGGCGAGGGATCGCTGATCCCGGGCATCATTCCGATCAGTCCGCTCGATGTGCTCGACGTCACCCTGCTTCATCGCAACGACAACGCCTTCATGCTCCACACCTGGACGCTCTGATCGCTCAAACTCGCGGCACCTCAGGAGGCTGTGTTGACAGAAAAGAAAATCGTCAGAGTCGCCGCAGTCCAGATCGCGCCGGATATCGAGCGCGCGGCCGGAACGCTTGACCGCGTTCTGGCCGCCATCGCCGATGCGGCTTCGCAGAAGGCGGAACTGGTGGTGTTCCCGGAAACCTTTGTGCCCTGGTACCCATATTTTTCATTCGTGAAACCTCCGGTGCAGACCGGCGCGGATCACATTCGGCTTTACGAGAATGCCGTTGTGGTGCCGGGGCCGATCACCGAAGCCGTGAGTGCCGCCGCGCGCCGCCACCACATTGTCGTTGTGCTCGGCGTCAACGAGCGGGACCACGGCTCACTCTATAATACGCAGCTTGTGTTCGATGCGGATGGCGCGCTCGTCCTCAAGCGCCGCAAGATTACGCCGACTTTCCACGAGCGCATGATCTGGGGCCAGGGCGACGCATCTGGCCTCAAAGTGGTCGACACGGCTGCCGGCAAGATCGGCGCGCTGGCCTGTTGGGAGCATTATAATCCGCTCGCGCGCTACGCGCTGATGGCGCAGCACGAGGAAATTCATATCGCGCAATTTCCGGGCTCGCTGGTCGGGCCGATCTTCGCCGAGCAAATCGAGGTCACGATCCGCCATCATGCGCTGGAGAGCGGATGCTTTGTCGTGAACTCCACCGGTTGGCTCACCGAAGAGCAAATCGCGACGATCATGCCGGACGAGAAATTGCGCGCCGGTTTGCGCGGCGGCTGCATGACCGCGATCATCTCTCCGGAAGGCCGGCACATCGTGCCGCCGCTGACGGAGGGCGAGGGCATTCTCGTCGCCGATCTCGACATGGGCCTGATCCTCAAGCGCAAGCGGATGATGGATTCGGTCGGTCACTATGCGCGGCCCGAGCTTCTTAGCCTAATGATTGATAACCGGCCGGCATCGCCCATGCACGTGAGCGGCGAAAAAATAACATTCCTGAAAGTGTTGAGGACAAAGCAGATGACGCAGGCCATGCCGACGCAGGAGCTTATCAACGAGCTGCAATCCTTCGGAGTGCGGCTGGCTGATACCAAAACGGGCGTTGAAAGCCGCCGTGGCGGCGCGGGCCCATCCGATCACAAGGCGATGACGCTCGACGGCATGACGGTGATGGTGCCTGTGCATTCGGCGCCGGCGTTCGAGAGCCCTTATCTGGTCGAGAGGCCCGACGCTCTGGGAAAGAGCAAGGTCAGCCGAGAGGGCGTGTCTCTCGGCGAAATCAGTTTTCCGCTGCGGCCGAAGTTCTACGACCTGTCCACCGCTGATGGCATTCCCTATTCCAAGATCGCCGTACTGCATGGCCGTGATGTTCTTGCGACGACGGTGCTGCAAACCTGCATCCGCTATCAGAGCCGTACCAAAACCTGCCAGTTCTGCGCGATCGGACAATCGCTCGCGGCCGGTCGCACCATTGAACGCAAAACGCCGGCGCAGCTTGCCGAGGTCGCAAAGGCAGCCGTCAAACTCGACGGCGTCAAGCACATGGTGATGACCACGGGCACGCCGCCCGGCACCGACAGGGGCGCGGCGATTCTGACTGAGAGCGCGCAGGCGATAAAGCGCGCGGTCGATCTGCCGATCCAGGCGCAATGCGAGCCGCCGGATGACGATGTATGGTTCGAGCGGATGAAAAGTTCGGGCGTCGATGCGCTCGGCATGCATCTGGAAGCGGTCAGCGACGCCGTGCGTCAGCGCATCATGCCCGGCAAGGCCCAGGTGCCGATGTCGCGCTATTTTTCGGCGTTCGAGGCGGCTGTCCCTGTATTCGGACGCGGGCAGGTCTCGACCTACATCCTCGCAGGGCTCGGCGATACTGCGGAGCAAATCCTCGATATCTCACGCAGATTGATCGCGATCGGCGTCTATCCGTTCGTCGTGCCATTCGTGCCGATCTCCGGCACGCCTCTCGAAAGTCATCCGACGCCATCGCCTGCATTCATGAATTCGATCCTCGCGCCGCTCAGCAGAATGGTTCGAGACGCCGGCATGCGCGCGACCGATATCAAGGCCGGCTGCGGCAAGTGCGGCGCGTGTTCGGCGCTCTCCACCTACGAAAGGGCGCTGGCATGATGTTCGAGCCATTCAAGCCATTCGTTCCCAGTGCTTTCCAGATCAAATTCGCAACGCTCAAATGGGAGATCGAAGCCGCCGCCGCGCTCCGGCGCAGCGTGTTCTGCGAGGAGCAGAAGATATTCGAAAGGGATGATCGCGATGCCATCGACGATGTCGCCATTGCGATCGTCGCATTATCAATGCTGGGCGTTGGCGCGGACTCGGTGGCGGGCACGGTGCGCATCCACGAACCAGAACCCGGCGTGTGGTGGGGCTCGCGGCTTGCGGTGGCCGCCGATTACCGCTCGGTGAATACGCTTGGCGGATCGCTGATCCGTTTGGCGGTATCCTCGGCTCATGCGCGCGGCTGCGAACTCTTTCTCGCGCACGTTCAAGCGCAGAACGTGCCGCTCTTTCGGCGGATGCACTGGCGCTCCGTCGAAGAGATCGACATTCATGGCCGGCCGCATCACCGGATGGAAGCGGATCTCAATTTCTATCCGCCATTTCCGGCGCCTGAAATCGGGTTTGTCGCTTTGCCGAGGAAGGTGGCGTGATGACGGGCGATCTCGAAGCGCTAGCCAACAAGTTGAGAACCAGTCCTGGTTTATCCGCGAAGCGTGACATCGCTGCGGCAACCACACGGCTTGATGTGTCCGGCGCTTCGAACGTGGCGGTGGGAGACGATTGCGCCGCCATTCCCGAGGGCGACGGCTACACGCTTTTTGCCATCGAAGGTTTCATGAATCAATTCGTCGCTGACGATCCGTGGTTCGCGGGCTGGTGCGGTGTGATGGTGAACGTCTCCGACGTCGCTGCAATGGGTGGACGTCCCGTGGCCATCGTCGATGCGATCTGGGCCAACGGCCAGCGAGAGGCGGATCCGGTGCTGGCCGGTTTGCATGACGCCGCGACGGCGTTTGGAATTCCGGTTGTCGGGGGACATACCAATCTGAAGACCGACCGCAGCCAGCTGTCGGTCGCGATTCTGGGCAAGGCAAAAAAACTTCTGACCAGCTTCGACGCCAGGCCTGGTGAGCGATTGATTGCCGCCATCGATCTGCGCGGGCGCTATCGCGAAAAATTTTAGAATTGGGAGGCGGCGACAACTGCGCCGCAGGCGCGGTTGCGCGCCGATTATGAGCTGCTGCCGATCATCGCCGAAGCGGGTCTGTGCGGATCGGCGAAGGACATCAGCCAAGGCGGCGTCGTCGGCACAGCCGCGATGCTCGCCGATTGCTCGGGCGTCGGTGCGGCAATCGATATCCGCACGATTCCGAAGCCTGACGGGATATCGGACGAGCGCTGGCTGTTCACGTTCCCGAGTTTTGGTTTCCTGTTGTCGGTTTCGCCGGACAAAGTCGTGGACGTGATCCAGCGCTTCCGGCAGCGCGGCATCGCCGCGAATGACATTGGAGCGATCACGGCCGAGCGCCGCGTGTCCATTACTAACGGCTCGATAAGCGAGATCATCTGCGATCTTTCGGTCACGTCCTTGCTTGGCTGCGGACCGCGGGGAGTTGCGGCATGATCCCCTCAAGACCGATGCGCATCGCCATGCTCACGCATTCGACCAACCCGCGCGGCGGTGTCGTTCATGCGCTGGAACTGGCTGAGGCGTTGGTGGCGATAGGGCATGAGGTCGTCGTTCATGCTCCCGATCCGGCCGGCAAGGGCTTCTTCCGCAAGGCGCGATGCGGAACGGTTTCAGTCAAGGCCGAACCGATCACCACCGGCACCGTGGCCGATATGGTCGAACTTCGCGTTCAGGAATACGTCGATCATTTTGAGAATGAAGCAGCCCGAAAGTTTGACGTTTTCCACGCCCATGACGGCATTTCGGCCAACGCGCTGGCGACGTTATGTGA
>DASWQB010000181.1:0-6793 GCA_036398335.1 Afipia sp.
GGCCCGGGCCGCCTCGCGATGATCCGGCGTGATATGGCTGATGACCGATTTGATCGTCGCCGCCAGCACCGCCGCGTCATCCGTGAACCCGAGCACCGGCAGCATGTCGGGAATGAAATCGAACGGCAGCACGAAATAAGCGAGCGCACCGATCAGCGTGATCTGGACATGGCGCGGCGTGTGCCTGTCGAACGCGCAATAATAAGCCGCGAGCAAATCCTCGGCGAAAGGCAGCTTGGCCGCCACGCCCTTGAGCTTGCGCCAGAAACTCCTGCGCACGCGCTCGGGGTCCTTCGCCAATTCATCGGCGGGGCCGAAATGGAAAGTGCGCTCGGATGCCATTTGCTCGTCTCACACAACCGCACTGCGCGGCTCATTCCTTAATTGGGAAGTTTGGAAAGCGCTGCAAGGCTTTTTTCAAGGCCGCCTATATTGAGCCGGCGATTTTGTTCATCGCCTGCGCCAGCGCGACGTCGCGTTTGGTGACGCCGCCCGCATCGTGGGTGGTGAGCACGACTTCCACCGTCTTGTAGACATTACGCCATTCGGGATGATGGTCGCTCTTTTCGGCGACCAATGCCGCGCGGGTCATGAAACCGAAGGCTTCGTTGAAATTGCGAAACACGAAGGTGCGCGTGATGGCGTCGCGGCCTTCGATCTGCGTCCAGCCGTCCAGACCGGCAAGGGCCGACTTTCGTTCATCTCCATTAAGTCGCTCGGTCATGTTGCAGCCTCCTTCACATGAACATTATTGCCGCAGCAAAGTTCAATCCGATACGGGTTGTCAGGGCATGGGAGGCCCGGGATCGGCTAACCATGCCGCGTTTCCGCGCGCACCGGGCCTGAATATCTGGTAAAATAGACAGAACGACGAACTTTTCAGCCAAACAGGAACGAATGGCGCTCCACTTCAACCGCTCCTTCGGTTCGCCGCCGCCACCGCGGAATGTCTCCGCGGCGCGGGCCTCGCGCGTGCGCACGCGGGTGATCATGCTTGTCCTGGCCGCGATCGTCGGTGCCGGCGCGATTGCCGGCGGCATCACTTATTACGTGACGCGCCCGGTGACGCTGCGGATCGCCGTCGGCCCGCCCAACAGCGATGACGTCAAGGTGGTGCAGTCCTTGGCCCAGTCCTTCGCACGCGATCATGCTCATATCCGCCTGCGTCCGATCGTCACCGACGGCACGGTGGAAAGCGCCGACGTCCTTGCGGCGGGAAAGACCGATCTGGCGGTGCTGCGCGGCGACATCGACCTGCCGAAAGAGGCCGAGGCCGTGGCCTATCTGCGCAAGAACTTCGCGGTACTCTGGGTGCCCGGCGGCGGCCCGCGCAAGGGCAGGATCACCTCCATCAAGCAGCTGCCCGGAAAACGCATCGGCGTGATCGGGCGCACCAAGGCCAACGTGAATTTGCTGAACATCATTCTGGATCAGTCAGGCGTTCAGCCGGACAAGGTGCAGATTGTTCAATTCCCCACCAGCGGCATTTCGGAAGCGCTGAAAAACCAGAAGCTCGACGCCTATCTCGCCGTGGGTCCGCTGAACAGCCGGATCACCGCGGAGGCCATCGCCGCGACCGCGCGCGACGGCGCGGAGCTGACCTTCCTGTCGCTCGATACGTCCGAGGCCATCGCCGAGAAATTTCCGGCCTATGAATCGGCGGAAATTCCCGCGGGGTCCTTCAACGCCGCACCGCCGCGCCCGGACGACACCGTGACTACGATCAATTTCGGCCACCATTTTGTCGCCCGCAAATCGCTCGCGGAAACCACCGTCGCCGCCTTCACGCGCCAGTTGTTCGGTGCGCGGCAGGCGATCCTCGCCGAATTCCCCCAAGCGGCAAAAATCGAAACTCCCGACACCGACAAGGATGCATCGATGCCGGTGCATCCGGGCGCCGCCGCCTATATCGATGGCGAGGAAAAAACCTTCCTCGACCGATATAGCGATTATATGTGGGGCGGGATCATGATCCTGTCGGTGATGGGTTCAGCCGGCGCCTGGTTCGCAGGCTATCTGCGCAAGGACGAGCGCACCGCCAACACATCGCTGCGCGAGCGCCTTCTTGAAATGCTGCCCGCCGCACGCACGAGCAACTCGATCGAGGAGCTCGACGCCTTGCAGGCCGAGGCCGACATCATCATGCGCGACACGCTGCATTGCTTCGAGGATGGCTCGATCGAAGAAGGCTCGCTGACCGCTTTCAGCATCGCGCTGGAGCAGTTTCACAACGCGGTCGCCGACCGCAAATTGCTGCTCATCAACCTGCCCGAACAATCCCGGCCACGCCCGCACGTCGCCTGATCACGGCTCCTGAAAAAACAGTGCATCCGTCTCATGGATCACTTTTGCGCGGGCGTCACACAGGCTTCAGCAACACGCCCCATGGTAAGCTCGTCAATCCCGCCCCGATCGCACAATTGCCGGACAGCCATCGTGACCCTTCGCATTTCACGCCGCCGCTTTCTCACCGCCGCGACCGCCACCGGCTTCACCGCCGCCGGCGGCCTCGCGTTGCCCTATCTCAGCCGCGCGGCTGACCGGCCCGCCCTCACCCATGGCGTGCAATCGGGGGACATCTCGGTCGATGGCGGCGTGATCTGGGCGCGCAGCGACCGGCCCTCGCAATTGCTGGTGGAGGTCGCGACCACCGAATCGTTCAAGGATGCGAGAGCGCTGCCGCCGGTCAACGCGCTGCCGGAAAGCGACTTCACCGCCAAGATGCTGGTGGAGGATTTGCCCGCCGACCAGACGATCTTTTATCGCGCCCGCTTCCGCAACCTGTCCGACATCAACATCGTCGGCGAACCCGTGACCGGGCGCTTTCGCACCGCCCCCACCAGCCGCCGCGATGTGTCCTTCGTCTGGGGCGGCGATGTCGCGGGACAGGGCTGGGGCATCAACCCCGACGATGGCGGCATGGTGACATTCGCGGCCATGCGCGGACACAATCCCGATTTCCTGATTCATTCCGGCGATACGATCTATGCCGACGGCGTCATCAAGGAGAAGGTCGAGCTGCCGGGCGGCAAGGTGTGGAAGAACATCACCATTCCCGAGAAGGACAAGGTGGCGGAGACGCTCGACGAGTTTCGCGCCGCGCACAAATACAATCTGCTCGACAGCAATCTGCGCGCGTTCAACGCGGAGATTCCGATCTTCGTGCAATGGGACGACCATGAGGTGACCAACAACTGGTCGCCCTCGAAACAACTGCCTGCCGCCTACAAGGAGCGCGACATCATGCTGCTCGCGGCGCGCGCGGGGCGTGCCTTCCACGATATGTATCCGCTGCGCGAAAGCATCACTGAACCCGGACGCATCTATCGCACCATCAACTACGGACCGCTGGTCGACGTGTTCATGCTGGACGAGCGCAGCTATCGCGGCGGCAACGGCGCGAATCTGCAAACCGAATATGGCCCCGACGCATACTTCATCGGACCCGAACAACTGGCGTGGCTCAAGCGCGAACTGAAAAAATCGAAGGCACTGTGGAAGGTGATTGCTTCCGACATGCCACTCAGCATCGTGGTCTATGACGACGCGGCCACCCGGAAAGGCTCGGAGGCCTTCGCGCAGGGCGATCAGGGACAACCGCGCGGCCGCGAACTGGAAATCGCCGACGTGCTGCGCTTCATCAAGACCGCCGGGATTCGCAACACCGTCTGGCTCACCGCCGATGTGCATTACACGGCGGCGAATTACTACAATCCCGACAAGGCGCAGTTTCAGGATTTCGAGCCGTTCTGGGAGTTCGTGTCCGGGCCGTTTCATGCCGGCACGTTCGGCCCCGGCGACATGGACAACACCTTCGGGCCGGAGGTTCGTTTCGTGAAGGCGCCCGGCGAGGGCCGCCAGAATTTGCCGCCGTCTGAAGGCATGCAGTTCTTCGGCCATGTCAAAATCGACGGCGCGAGCGGCCAGATGACCGTCACGCTCCGGGACCGGGCGGATGTGGCATTATGGTCCATCACGCTCGACCCCAAATCCGCGTAATTGCGAACCCGCGCAGATCTTCAATTCATTCTTGCGGAATGGCGTTGCGCCACTTGCCGAGCACGACCAAAAGCTCATCGCGCGTATAGGGCTTGGACAACATCGGGCGGCTGGCAAACCGGACGGGAAAAATCGAATCGGCTGCGTATCCGGTGACGAAAATAAAAGGAATTTTCAGCCTCTCCAATTCTTCGGCAACAGCGAAGCTGTTCTCACGGATCAATCCGACATCAAGCAGCGCAAAGTCCGGCGCGTGTGCGCGAATCGATTCCAGCGCGCGCGTCACACTCGCCGCCGTCCGCACCGATTTAACGCCGAGTTCGCGCACGGTCTCCTCGGCGAGGAAGGCGATCAAAGGGTCGTCCTCGACAATCAACACGTGCTCGGGCAGGTCCGCAGAATTTGCGACCGGCGGCCCGCCCGGCAGGGTGCGGTCCATGATTTTGAATTCCAGTTTGTGAAAGTCCGCTGGAACCGGCCACGATACCATCGTGGTCGATGAGTTCCCGGGCGGAACCGGACCATATTCAGCGTGTTGATGTCTGTGCAGTAGTGCACATAACTCTGCACTCGGGTCAGATATGTTGGAACCTTAGTTCCGAGGGGCCATGGCATCACACACAAATTCGAATGCGGCGAATGGCAACCGCCCGTTCAACAATCTGTTGCGCCGATTAAGCGCCGCCGATTTCGCTCTGGTGGAACCCTATCTGGAAGCCGTCGACGTGTTGGCGAACGATCTGTTCTACAATCCCGGCGATGATGTCGGGATGGTTTACTTTCCCTGTGGACCGAGCCTCGTTTCGTTTCTGGTCCCGAACGAGGATGGCCGCGACGTCGAAACCATTCTGGTCGGCCGTGAGGGCGCCGTCGGCGGCATCGTCAGCCAGGGATTTCTGCCGGCCTACACGCGCATCATCGTCAAGGTCGGCGGTCCGGTTGTGCGTCTGAAAGTCGCGCGGCTGGAATCGGCAAAGCTGGCCTCCCCGGCGCTGCGCCATCTCTTTGCCCGCTATGCCGACTGCATGCTGGCGCAGATGTTCCAGTCCACCGCCTGCAATGCGATCCATTCCATCGAACAGCGCACGGCGAAGTGGATTATCGCTGCGATGGAGCGCACCGGCAGCGATCTCGTGCCGCTGACCCACGAACAGCTCTCGACCATGCTCGGTGTCGGCCGCAGCTACGCCAGCCGGGTGATCCAGACCTTCAAAGCCGACGGCATTCTGGAAACGCGGCGCGGGGCGATCCTGACTCGCGATCGCGATGCGCTGGCCGCCCACGCCTGTCTTTGCAACGAGGCGGTCAAAAGCCATTTCGAGGAGGTGCTGCGCGGGGTCTACCCCACCGAAGAGCAGCAGGCCTGAAAATTCCGGCCCTGAAAAGGTTGCGGAACGGGCGAAAACCACATTGTTTTTCGCGGATTCCTGACTATATTGCGCCGCAATGAGTGCCCTGTGCCCGGTTCCTTCTGGACCGGGCACCGCATTTTTGGGCGCCTTTGCGCGTATGATGAAAACGGACGCGAACTCATCCGCCTTGCAACGCTGCGCCCATGAACGGAAGACCTTGACCCCATGAATTTGCGAA
Source organism: Afipia sp. (assembly GCA_036398335.1). Taxonomy (GTDB): domain Bacteria; phylum Pseudomonadota; class Alphaproteobacteria; order Rhizobiales; family Xanthobacteraceae; genus Afipia. The sequence goes on from DASWQB010000181.1 coordinate 5,590, forward strand.
ATATCGCCATCATCGCTCACGTCGACCACGGCAAGACGACGCTGGTCGATAAATTGCTCCAGCAATCCGGCACCTACCGCGACAACCAGCGGCAGGTCGAGCGCGCGATGGATTCCAACGATCTGGAAAAAGAACGCGGCATCACCATTCTCGCCAAATGCACCTCGGTGCATTGGGAGGACACGCAGATCAACATCGTCGACACGCCGGGCCACGCCGATTTCGGCGGCGAGGTCGAGCGCATCCTGTCGATGGTCGATGGCGTGATCGTTCTCGTCGACGCCGCCGAAGGTCCGATGCCGCAGACCAAATTCGTGGTCGGCAAGGCGCTCAAGCTCGGCCTGAAGCCGATCGTCGCGATCAACAAGGTGGATCGTCCCGACGCGCGCGTCACCGAGGTCGTCAATGAAGTATTCGATTTGTTCGCGGCGCTCGACGCCACCGACGATCAGCTCGATTTTCCGATCCTGTACGGTTCGGGCAAGAACGGCTGGATGGGCACGTCGCCTGAGGACAATGCCAACGGCATGAAGCCGCTGTTCGATCTCGTGCTCAAGCATGTCGCGCCGCCGGTCGTCGAGGAAGGCCCGTTCCGCCTGCTCGGCACCATTCTCGAAGCCAACCCCTATCTCGGCCGCATCATCACCGGCCGTATCGCCTCCGGTTCGGTGAAGCCGAACCAGGCGGTGAAGGTGCTGTCGCGCGACGGCAAGGTGGTCGAGACCGGACGCATCACCAAAATTCTCGCTTTCCGCGGCCTCGAGCGTCAGCCGGTCGAACTGGCCGAAGCCGGCGACATCGTCGCCATCGCGGGCCTGACCAAGGGTACTGTCGCCGATACCTTCTGCGATCCATCGGTTGAAACGCCGATCCAGGCGCAGCCGATCGATCCGCCGACCGTGTCGATGTCCTTCATCGTCAACAACTCGCCGCTCGCCGGCACCGAAGGCGACAAGGTCACCAGTCGCCTGATCCGCGACCGTCTGCTGCGCGAAGCGGAAGGCAACGTCGCGCTGCGCGTGGTCGAGGCCGCCGACAAGGATTCGATGGAAGTGTCGGGCCGCGGCGAATTGCAGCTCGCGATCCTGATTGAACAGATGCGCCGCGAAGGCTTTGAACTCTCAGTATCGCGTCCGCGCGTCGTTCTGACCAAGGACGAGAACGGCAAGCTGCTCGAGCCGATCGAGGAAGTCGTGATCGACGT
>DASWQB010000182.1:0-1638 GCA_036398335.1 Afipia sp.
CGATACGGGAGGCAACCGGTGGGCTCGCGGCCAATGAGAGGATTACGCCTGCGAGGATCAGCGCCATGATCGCCGCCAGCAGCAGGCGGTCCACAGTCCACCACCATTCGCTCAAGGGCGTGCGTTGTTCGCGGGAAATCATCAGGCGGTCCTTGAGCGGGTATCCACCCATTGGTCGCCTATCATGGTTGCCGGAAAGTTAACGAATAATGGAAATTCGTATCTGGAGTGGAATCAGTTGAGGTCCGCTCAGTTTCATTGTCATTACGAGCGCAATCACAGCGCTCCAACTTCACCCGATCATATCTGGTGTTTTCCCCTCTCCCCTGTGAAGAGGGAAGAGGGGTCACACCGGCATGATGCCCGGCAATGCCTGCACGAGCTTGCGGAAATAATCGCCGCGCACCTCGAAATTCGGAAATTGGTCGAACGAAGCGCAGGCCGGCGACAATAGAACGACGGCGTTGCCGAGACCGGCGGCAGCCGCGTCACAGGCCGCATGCGGCACGGCCTCGTCGAGCGTGCCGCTGATCTCATGCGGCACGTCTCCGAGCGTGGCCGCGAACTCCCGCGCCGCCTCGCCAATCAGATAGGCCTTGCGAATGCGCGGAAAGAACTCACGCAGCGATTCGATGCCGCCGCTTTTCGGCTTGCCGCCGGCAATCCAGAAAATATCGGAGAACGAGGACAACGCCCGCCCCGCAGCGTCGGCATTGGTGCCCTTGGAGTCATTGACGAACAGCACATTATCCTTGGTGCCGATCTGCTCCATGCGATGGGCGAGACCGGGAAAGCTGCGCAGTCCTTTCTGCACGACATCGAACGGCACGCCGAGCGCAAGCGCCGCACTCGCCGCACACGCCGCGTTCTGCGCGTTATGCGTTCCGCGCAATGAGCCGATGCCGTGAAGATCGGCGATCTGCACGGTTTCGCCAGAAGCGGCGCGGAAAAGTTTTTCGCCCTCGAGATAAACTCCATCCGCCAGCTTGCGCTGCACCGAGATGCGAACAGTATGAATGCCTGCGTGCCCGGCGCGCTCTGCTGTCGCGGCACTGAAAGAATCGTCGACACCGACAATTGCCGTGCCGCCGCGCTGCACGCCCATGATCAGGCGCTCCTTCACTTCGGCGTAGTGTTCGATACTGCCATGGCGATCGATATGATCCTCGGTAACATTAAGGAGAATGCCGACGCTCGGGTGCAGCGAGGGCGTGAGGTCAATTTGATAAGACGACATCTCGACCACATGCACGCGCCTCGACGCAGGCGGCTCCAGAGACAGGATCGCGGTGCCGATGTTGCCGCCCATCTGTGTATCGAAACCGGCCTCGCGCATCAGATGCGCGATCAGGGCCGTGGTGGTCGATTTGCCGTTGGTGCCGGTGATGGCGACGAAGGGCGCGCTCGGCGCGGCGCGGCGGCGCTCGCGGCAGAACAATTCGATGTCTCCGATCACCTCGATGCCGGCGGCCTTCGCGGCCTCCACAGTCCAGTGCGGCTTTGGGTGTGTCAGCGGCACGCCGGGCGTCAGCACAAGCGCGGAAAAATTCTGCCACGACACGGTGCGCAGATCGGCGGTGATGAATCCGGCACGCGCGGCCTGCGCCAGCCGGTCCGCACTGTCATCGCTAGCGATGA